>JAWOBQ010000054.1:0-8021 GCA_046484255.1 Bacteroidales bacterium
GACGCAAATACGTGGAAGCTCGACGTCGGCTATCACGTCACGGACAACCTCCGCGTCTCGCTTCCGGGCGCCGTCTTCGTCGCTGTTGCTGCAGGTCTTCAATAATATTATGCAGGCGCTCAATCTGCCTGGGATTATCGGTAAATATAAAATTCTTATACCCGGCCTCCCTGTTCTTTTCCAGGGTATCCAGTAACAACGAAAAGGTTTTATTGAAAGAAGCCTGCGGGCTATGGTTAAAATAAATCGTTTCCGCAGCCTTCAATTCATTTTGATTTCCGAATTCGATCCGGTTAAACAACTCAAGTTGATCGCGAAAGCTGTCGGGATCCGTAAACAATCGTTCGGGATCCTGAGCATTTTCTCCGGCTGGGTTAGCCTGTCCAAATGTGCTTTCGGCATTTTTTCGTTCTTGAGCTATCCGGTCTAAGGTTATGCTGAGATTTTCAATCCACAGCACTGTATCCAAGGGCAGGTACTCCAGAAAGGCTTGCCTTTTGGCATCATTTTCCCTGTCCTGCACATTGGGCACTATACTGATATGATTCAGCCTGTCCAGCGACAACTGGTCTTCCGGGTTAAAGGAGCGGATGCTTTCCACCTCATCGCCAAAGAATTCAATCCGGTAGGGATTATCATTGGTAAAAGAGAACACATCGATAATTCCTCCGCGCACGGCAAATTGGCCGGGTTCCAGCACAAAGTCGGTTTGCGAAAAACCATATTCATGCAGCAGGTCATTGATAAAATCGATAGATACCTGCTCCCCTTGTTGAAGGCGAAATGTATGCTTTTTGATATAGTTCCGGGAAACTACATTTTCAGCAAGAGCCTGCGGGTATGTCACCAGCAAGGTTTTTTTTCCCCGTGAACTAATGCGCTTCAAGACTTCAGCCCGGGAAAGCAAGTTGGTGCTGTCCGTTTTTTTCAGCTCATAGGGCCGCTTATAGGAGGCCGGAAAAAACAACACCTGTTTTTTATGATAAGGTTTTTCCCGGTCGTTGAAAATATTTTCCAGGTCATTGAAAAAATATGCTGCTGCTTCGCGCTCGGGCAGTACAAAAAGGTGTATGCAGGATAGCTTTTGAAAAACAGCGGCAGCCAAAAACGCGGGGGACGAGCCGGCCAGGCCCGGCAAATGATAACACGCTTCCTGAGTGATCTTAAGATCCCCGGCAAGAGCCTTTACCCGCTCATCAAATTGAAATACCTCTATTATGCTTTCTATACGCAAATCTGTCGATTTTCTGCTTTGCAAAAATACGGTTTTTCAACAAGGCGGGCGGTCGAAAAAGGATACTTTTGATCTTCAGCGGCGTTTTGCCCTGCCCCTAAAGAGAGTCTGTCAATAAAGTGGACAAGGTGTCTTAGTGATCATGTCTCTGTTCAGAAGGTTCCATTTACAAGGCTTGCGCAGCCCGAAAATGCGCAATTTTCGGGCAAGCGTAACGCAGTAAACGGGACTTTATGGACAGAGACTAAAGAGTGAAGTCACTGCAAATCAGCCCCTTTTAGGATTAGGAGAAAGCTGATATCCAGCGGCTGTGATACATTTTGTGCTTTTATTCGAGGCTCAACACGCTTTCGAAGCGGCAGCTTTTGTTAAAAATATCGCAAAAACCTGTATTTTTGTAGCAAATCCACGAATAATGAAGGTATTTAAATTTGGAGGGGCATCGGTTCGTAATGCAGAAGCAGTAAAGAACCTGAGCCACATCCTCAAGCAAGCGGCAGAACCACAGTTAGTGGTCGTTGTCTCTGCTATGGACAAGATCACTAATGCTCTTGAACAATTACTGCAAAGCAAGATGCAAGAAGACGGAAAAACCGGCACCCAATTCGATGCCATTGCCTCATTTCATACCGAAATTGCAAATACGCTTTTCCCGGAAGAGCATAAGGCGCGTGGGGAGATCCGGAGCTTACTTGAAGCACTGCGGTCATTGGCTCTTGAAGCCCCCGCATATACCTATAACCGTGAATACGACCGGCTGGTATGTTATGGCGAGATGCTCTCTTCGCGGATCATCCATCATTTTTTAACGCTTGAAGGCATTAACAATACCTGGCTTAATGCGCAGAACGTAATCAAAACCGATAGTACTTTCCGTGCAGCACGGGTAGATATGCTGCAATCGGAATTTCTGATCTGCTCAGCCCTGCAAAGCGGGGAAATGGAAAACCACCAGCTCTGCCTCACCCAGGGGTTTATCGGCTCCGACCCGGAGGGCAACCCTACAACCATAGGGCGCGAAGGCTCAGACTACAGTGCTGCAATTTTTGCCCACGCTTTGGATGCCAAAGAAGTCGTTACCTGGAAAGATGTGCCCGGGCTGTTCAATGCCGACCCTAAACTATTCAGGAATGCAAGCTATATCAAGCATATCTCTTTTCGCGAAACCATAGAGCTGGCCTATTATGGAGCCAAGATCATACACCCTAATACCATCAAACCCCTGCAAAACAAAAACATCCCCCTGAAATTAAAATCCTTTGTGAACCCACGCGCAGAAGGCTCTGTGATCAATCAGGATACAAGCTCCGACGGGCAGGTTGAATCCTATATCAAAAAATCCAAACAGGTGTTGATCTCACTTTTATCCAAAGAGTATGAATTTATTACGGAAAGCGCTTTATCATATATTTTTGCTAAATTTGCCTCTTTTGGCCTGAAAATAAACCTGATGCAAAACTCCGCCATTACCTTTACGGCTTGCGTAGACCATGATGAAGATAAAATCGCCTCGCTGATCTTAGAATTAAGAGAAGCCTATCATATACGGTTTAATGAAAACGTACAACTACTTACAATCCGTCATTACAATCAGCACATCATTAATACCCTGGTCAAAGAAAAAGAAATACTGGTCGAACAGCGAAACAGAACAACCGTCCAATATGTGATAAAAAACTGAGGAACTACATTTCCAAAAATCTTAATTGAGCCCGGTCTAAAAAGCTCATCTTTGATTTTCAGCGGCTTTTTGCCCGGGCCCTTAAGGCTGAATCCGCTGAATATCAGCCACTTTTTAGGGATAGGGTAAAGCTGATCTTTAGCGGCTGTGATAGATTTAGTGTGTTTAGACCGGGCTCCTGTTTTTTGAGATGAAAATTTTATTGCACGGGAAACGATTTTTAATTATCACTTTTTTTTTCTATTTTCGAAGCCTGAAATAAACATAAAATCCTGGCCATATGAACCGTTATTTTCTTTTAATAATTAGTTTAATGCTGAGCACCAGTATTTTCGGGCAATTATCCTTACAGAAACAGCAGGAAAATGCAAACGATACTATTCGAAACTCCGATTTTCTATTCCGGGAAATACCGGTCTCTGCTCCTTTGGCTACAAATAGCCAGGGTCCCAAGATAGAACCTAATGTCCCTTTGCTGGGAATTAAATTTGGCACGAACATGTCCGATGTTATTACTGATGATACGCTTGCCATAGAATCTTCATTCATAAGCGGCCTTCATGGCGGATTTATGTATGGGGTTTATTATAGCAAACGATTTACCATGGAAACCGGGATCATGTATGAAGGGAAAGGCTATGTAAAAAACAATACCAACCGGGAAACCTATGAAACAAATGATCTAAAAGTGACGATACTGAATAAATACAATTATTCCAGTCGTTTTCATTATCTCACGATCCCTGTTAACGGGCGGATCACTATTGGCAAACATGTACAGTTCTATGCCACTTTCGGCATTTACACGGGCATTCCAATTCTTACCAATATGGATGGGAGCTACAGGGTTAAGACCATAGAGCGTGACAAAGTGAGTGGAATAGCCGAGGAGTATGAGACCGACCCCCAAAAGATGAGCGGAAACATAGAAGCCCTGGAAGGGTTGGATTTTGGTGCCTCCGGCGGGTTGGGGCTCCACTGGCCCATAAACACAAAAGGGTTTACCGGCCCCACGCCTGCACTTTTTATGGATATCCAATACAAGCGCAGCCTGGCAAGTATCGGAAAAGCCACCAAAATAGAAATTGACGACGAGGAATACGTCTTTCCCCCACCCGAGGCGTACAACTTTGGAATTGCCATTACTGCAGGGTTTACCTTCCCGCTGGGAGTAAAATAACCAACCGCTTATCCGTTTGATTGGGGAGATACAACGTATAGAAGCCGATTGACCGACTAGAAAACCATTGTTTCAGCCAAAATAGTATCAGTATGAGAGAAAGTATTGCAATTTTATGCGGCGGAGGTCCAGCCCCCGGGATAAATACAGTAATCAGTTCCGTTGCCAAAACGTTTCTGCGCGCCGGATACCGGGTGATCGGTATCCATGGAGGCTTTAAAGGTTTGCTGGCTGATTACAGCCACACAGAAGATATTAATTTTATTATGGCCGACCGGATCCACCATGTAGGCGGATCAGCCCTGCAAATGAGCCGTTACAAGCCTAAAGAAGAGGATTTTAAACCCGACTTCTTCGTGAAAAACAATGTGAAACTGCTGGTAACCATCGGTGGCGATGATACCGCGTCGACTGCGAACCGTATCTCGGGTTTCCTGCTCGAAAATAATGTGAAAATCCAAAATATCCACGTCCCCAAAACCATTGATAACGACCTGCCTTTACCCGAAGGAATTCCCACGTTCGGATACCAATCAGCGAAAAACGAAGGCGTTGAAATCGCTTCCGCCGTCTATGAAGATGCCCGTACCTCCGGAAACTGGTTCGTCATTACAGGAATGGGCCGGGCAGCAGGGCACCTGGCCTTCGGCATCGGTGCCGCATGCCAGTTCCCCATGATCATCGTCCCCGAAATGTTCAATAAAACCCGGATCACGTTCGATAAAATTATCAATATGGTGATCAGCGCTATCATTAAACGTAAAATTATTGGCGTAGACTATGGCGTCGTGATGATCAGTGAAGGAGTGTTCCACATGATGACCAACGAAGAGATCGAAGCAACCGGTATTAACTTTACCTATGATGAACACGGGCATCCTGAACTTGGAAACGTTAGCAAAGCCCATATCTTTAACCTGCTCCTGCAAAGGAAACTCAAAACCCTCGGAATTAAAGTTAAAAGCCGTCCCGTAGAACTCGGATACGAAATCCGATGCAGCCGCCCAATCGCTTATGACCTGATGTACTGCCGCCAACTCGGGATCGGAGTGAAAAAACTCTTCGACCAAAAACATAGCCGATGCATGGTCATGGCTTCCTATACCGGCGAAATTAAACCCCTGTTCCTTAGTGATGTGTCTGGAAAAGACGGGAAAGTCAAAACCAGAATGCTCAACATTAAATCGGATAAAATTAAAACAATCCTTGAACACGGAATGCAATTCCTCGAAGAAGAAGACTACAACGAAGCCCAAAACCTCGTTAGCAATCCCGAAGAATTCGATTTTAGAAAAATACTCAATTGGTAATTCAAATATTTGCTGAAATGATCGCTGCTGTCTGTTTTTTTACTATATTTACACCTGGAAGTCTCAGCCCCTCCTGGAATAGAGCTAAGCTGATCCTTCCTTAATTATCAAAATGCTATGGATATACCAAATTTGATATTTGAGTCCAGTCTAAAAAGGGCACATTTGATCTTCAGCGGTTTACCCCGAACCCTAAAGGGTGAAGCCGCTGAAAATCAGCCTCCCTTTAGGGTTGGGGTAAAGCTGATTTTCAGCGGCTGTGATCAATTTAGTGTTTTTAGACCGATCTCATATTTAATTATCTATATTTTTATATATTTGCACCCGGACTATCCACAAACAAAATGACGGATTCCGACAGGATCATATCAGGAATACCCAACTGCTTTTCCCGATAAAGGGATGATTTGAAACCAACAACCTCTACCATGGATTATATTGACAGTCTGAAAAAAACCATTGTATTTATATTGATCATAATTGTTCCTTTATCAATTATCACCCTGGCCTTAAGCGAGCAAGACACCGACAATAAATACCTTGAGGAGCTTCGCGAGGAATTTTCAGCCTCTCCGCTTTCTCCGGTAGATCATTCGAAGTTTGCGGAGCTTCAGGTAGATTTTCAGTCGCCTCATAAAGTTACGGAAGCCTGCCTGGGTTGCCATACGGAGCGTGGCACGGAGATCTTAAACAATGCGCACTGGAACTGGGAGCGTGAAGAGTACATTGAGGGTCGAGGCGTGACTTATTTGGGGAAGCGGAATTTACTAAACAATTTCTGCACGGGGATCTTAAGCAATGAAGCAGCCTGCAATAAGTGTCATATCGGATATGGGTGGACGGATAAGAGTTTTGACTTTTCGAACCAGTATAACATTGATTGCCTGATCTGCCATGACAATACGGGCACTTATGAAAAGGCCACGGGGGGTGCCGGTTATCCACCTATGGGAGAATCTTCCCCGGATTATAATCGTATTACACAAAGTGTAGGTTCTCCGACCAAGTACAACTGTGGATATTGCCATTTTTTCAGTGCCGGGGGAAACAATATAAAGCATGGGGATCTGGAGAACGCGCTTTTGGATACGGATCAAAGCGTGGACGTTCATATGGGCAAAGACGGGGTAAATCTAAGTTGCACGGAATGCCATATTACAGAGAACCATCAAATGCGGGGGATGTATTACGGGGTTTCTTCCAGTCCCCGCAACCCGGCTCATTGTACAGATTGCCACACAGCCTATCCCCATTTAAACAACAAGCTCAACGAACATACGCTTAAGGTTGATTGCAGGGCCTGTCATATTCCAACCTATGCAAAGGTCAACCCCACAAAGATGAGCTGGGACTGGTCTACGGCGGGCAAAAGGAAGGACGGGCTTCCCTATGCCACAGTAGATTCTGCCGGCAACGAGGTCTATTTATCTGAAAAAGGCGATTTCGACTGGGAAACCAATGCCATTCCGGACTATGTCTGGTTTAACGGCTACGCCGACCACCACCTACCCACCGACAAGATATCCACTGACACAGTAAACATCAACACGTTACGGGGTTCTTTCCAGGATCCGCAAGCCAAAATTATCCCGGTAAAGATCCACACGGGGAAACAACCCTATGACACTGAACATATGACACTGATCCAGGCAAAATTATGGGCAAAAGAAGAAGGGCAGGGAGCGCTATGGGTTGATTTGGAATGGGAGGAAGCCATTGAAAAGGGGATGGATTATGTAGGCATGCCGTATAGTGGGGAATACGATTTTATCCCTACCCGTATGTATTTACCCATCAGCCACATGGTGTCCAAAGCCGATGATGCCCTAAGTTGCAACGACTGTCATCAGAAAAACGGTAGCCGCCTGAAAGGGATAGAAGGCGTTTATCTTCCCGCCATGAGTGATCATGCGACCCTGGATATGATCGGAAAGATCATCATAATTTTTACTATCCTCGGTGTATTCGGCCATGCAAGCCTTAGAATAATATCCGCCATACGAAGAAAACCTAACAACATATAAGCTTCGGATAAAGCCTTGAAGCAATTTGTATCACCATATCAATACAGACTACTATGAAAAAAGTGTATATATACAGAACATTTGAGCGGTTTTGGCATTGGATGCAGGCTGCGCTGGTCTTTGTTCTGGTCTTTACAGGATTTGAGATTAGCGGTAATTACACCCTGTTTGAGTATGAAACTGCTGTGAATATCCATAATATAGCCGCCATTTCCCTGGTCATCCTGATTATCTTTACCATCTTCTGGCATTTTACCAGTGGAGAGTGGCGGCAGTACATCCCTACAACCAAAAACCTCAAGGCCCAGGTAGAATATTACATCACAGGAATTTTTAAAAATGCTCGGTGACTTCAAGATGAAGTTCTCCCATACCCGATAGAAGATGTTCACCGGTTTCTTCGTCTATCTTCACCATGATACTGGGATCGGATTTACCTATGGATCGAAGTACGGAAACCAGCTTAGGCAGATCTGCGGTTCGCTTTGCCTCCACGGCTTTTGTAACTACAGGTTCCGAATAATGCTTCATCTCTTCAAATGGTGTGATATCCGGTAGTGAGCTGACCGTAGACCCTGCTATGGCATCTTTC
>JAWOBQ010000124.1:0-2947 GCA_046484255.1 Bacteroidales bacterium
GAAAAGTGGGACGAAGAAGAAACAGAAGTGAAAGAGGTATATAAGCATCCGGATTATGTGAGTTGGGATAATGATAAGTTTCAGGGCGACGCTTATCCTGTTTATTCCTGGGGAGCTAATGTAGCGGAAGTGGAAGTTGATCCGGTAACTTGTGAACTTAGAGTGGAAAAACTATGGGCTGTATTTGATATTGGAGTAGCCCTGGACGAAGATATTATAAGAGGACAGATGCAAGGCGGTATGGTGCAGGGACTTGGCTATGCCTATCTTGAAAAATTGACCAACGAGAAAGGCAAACTTGATCAGCTTAATCTTACGGATTATACCATTCCCACCTCCGTAGATGTACCTGAAATTGAATGTGATTTTGTAGAGAATCCTTACGAATTCGGGCCTTACGGGGCTAAATGTGCCGGAGAGCTGCCTTTGAGCGGTGTAGCTCCTGCTTTGGCAGAAGCTGCAGAACAGGCACTGGAAATAAAGGCCGGCCAAATACCAATGACACCTGAATATTTAAAAGCCAGGAAAAATGAAGATTGAATTTACATTAAATAATAAAGCTGTAAACGTTGACTTACCACCAGAACATCGATTGTTGGATGTTTTAAGAGATGAATTTGGGTTAAAAAGCCTGAAGGAAGGTTGTGGTGAAGGAGAATGTGGTGCTTGTGCTGTTTTACTTGACGGAAATGTTGTAGCATCTTGTATCCTGCCAATCGGTAAGGTGAACGGGCACTCTGTTGAAACAGTAGAAGGAATCCGTGAAAGCGGAAGTTTTAAGACAATACAGGAAGCTTTTAAAAAGGCCGGAGCAGTGCAATGTGGTTTTTGTACCCCGGGTATGGTTGTTTCCACAGAAGCTTTGCTGAGAAATAATAGCAATCCAACTCAGGAAGATATTAGAAATGCAGTAACCGGCAATCTTTGCCGTTGTACAGGTTATAATATGATAATTGAAGGAATCAGATTAGCGGTTCAAAAGCGGGAGGAAAAATGAGCGAAGGATATATCCCGGAAACACTTGAGAAAGCGCTGGAAATAATGACAGCCAATAAGGTTATTCCAATAGCCGGTGGAACAGATTTGATGGTACAGCACCGGAGGGAAGGCGGAATTTCCCCACGGTTTGAAGAACCTTTGCTGTTTCTTGATAAAATTGATCGGTTGAAACATATTGATAGCAATCCGGAACAGCTTGTAATAGGCTCAGGAGTTTTGTTGAAAGATTTGATTGATGACAACCGAATTCCAAATGTACTTAGAGAAACTGCCCGGCAAATGGCTGCCGTAACTACCCGCAATGTTGCAACAATTGGCGGAAATATTAGTAATGCTTCACCAGCCGCAGATACACTTCCGTTTTTATATGCAGCCAATGCGTCAATTGTTTTACAGAGTTCTGAGAATGTAAGAGAGATGCCAATTGAGGATTTTGTAACCGGACCCGGACAGTCTTGTAGGAAATCTGATGAATTGCTGATTGAAATCCGTATTCCCCAGGAAAGTTTTGATGTGGAGTATTACCGGAAAGTGGGAACGCGAAAAGCTATGGCTTTGTCGAAAATTTCTTTTGCAGGTATGGCATCATTTACTGATGGGAAACTCAGTGACATTCGGATTGCATTAGGGGCTGTGGCTCCAAAAATTGTCAGACAGAATGACCTGGAAAATCGGCTAAAAGGTTTGTCTCAAAAAGAGATTGAGGAATTACTTCCGGAAATCCGAAAAGGTTATGCGAAACATATTCAGCCTATTGACGATGCCCGCTCCACAAAGGAATACAGGAAATCAGTCAGTCTGGACATGATTCAGGCTTTTATTGAGGAAAAAATTTTAGAAAACAAACAATTAAAATAGATTCTATTTTTAAACCAAAATGCGAATGCCACGCAGAAAGGTTTTTATAGATATATATGATTTTATATGTCTTATAAGTGATAAGAATTATTAGTTTAAGAGGTTAATTTATAGTATTGTAGCTAATGCAAATTTTAGATAAATTCATAAAAGATATACCGGAAATTGCTGTCGATGAAGTGCTTGTAGGCGCTTTTTCAACGCTTGTTAAAGCCGGAAATGCGCAAGGAATTGCCAGTACATTGAAAGGCAGCAGTCCGCACGAACATATCGAAGGTTCAGGAAATTTCAGAAGTCTGTCTTTACATGAATTGGCTAAGTTTATTTATTCAGAACATACTTTAAAGGCCTCAATTGGAATGGCAGCAATTAATGCATGGATGTCTGTTTATGAGCGGCCTTATCAGAAGCTCAAAGCCCAAAATCTTATCTATGAAAAAGGCAATGGTAAAACTGTTGGAGTGATTGGGCACTTCCCTTTTCTGGAAAATCTGGAGGGAGTAGGCAAATTATTTATTTTTGAAAAGTCCCCGATAGATGGCGATCTTACCGAAGAGGATATCAAAACTTATATGCCGGAGGCTGATGTGGCTGTTATAACCGGAACTTCCCTGATAAATCATACTTTCGGGGAAATTATGCAATATGTCCGCGATGATGCTTACAAAATTGTGATGGGACCTTCCACTCCGCTATCACCTGCTTTATTTGAGTATGGAATTGATGCGGTTTGTGGTACGATGGTAAAGGATTATGAACTTTTGAAGCGGTGTGTGATGGAAGCTGTTCCTGTAAAACATTTGCAAGGAAAAGAATTTGTAACCTGGTTAGCTGATGATAATGCCAATGCAGGTGAACTAAAGAAAGAGAGTTATTCGAATAATATGACAAGATAGATAAAGGTATGGAAGATATTTATAAAAAAGTATGGGAATTGCGGCACAGCGGTCAGGATGGAGTACTGATAACAGTTGTGAAAAAAGAGGGAGAAGGCCCTGCTTTGGCCGGGAATAAGATGCTTGTGTATGAAGATGGATCTTCTACCGGAACCGTAGGAGGCGGAAATCTGGAGTATCTTGCTGTGAAAAAG
>JAWOBQ010000163.1:0-2668 GCA_046484255.1 Bacteroidales bacterium
CATAAAAATAGCCGGGAATGGCAAACAACAGGAAAAGTATAGGTACCAATCCCCTGAGAAAAGGGGAGGGGACGATACCCCCGGTTTCCGGGTTCCGTAGCGGGGCTCCGGGAGGAACAACCAAAGCGGCAACGATCACGATATATATGAGCGTGGCTATACCTGCTTTCCTTAGTCCTTTTTTCTCTTCAGGGGTGTTCTTTTTATTGGTTTCCGCGATCTCTGACACTTTATTCATTCCGGAGAAACCGGCACAACGAGGGATGGTGTATCTGCGAACAATAAAAGCTCCGCCAATGCCAAGCATGATCGTGGAAACGATCATAAAATACCAGTTGGCTGTAGCACTGACTTCTATGGGGGGGCTCATCTTTTCTGTAATGGAAGTGCTGATGCCGGCAAGCAATACATCGGTACCGGCAATGAAAAGATTGGCCGTAAACCCCGCTGTAGCTCCGGCATATCCGGCAACCAGTCCGGCAATGGGATGATAACCCATCTGCATGAAAATAAGGGCCGCTATAGGAGGTACGACAACAACACCTGCATCAGAACCGATATTGCCACATGCGCCGATGATAAAGATCACCGGAAAGATGATCTTTTTGGGTGTGGCAAAAGCGACATTCCGCATGATAATGGTCAGCAAACCGCTTTGTTCTGCTATGGAAACTCCCATCAACATAACCAATACCAAGCCTAAGGGCGCAAAATGAGCAAAGTTGGTAACCAGGTTTTGTACAAACCAACGTAGCCCCTGCCCGGTAGCCAGGTCCTTTGCTTTGATCAATTCTCCGGTATCCGGCCTGGGAACCTGTATGCCTAAATAACTGCTGATCGCACTGATCACTATGATCAACCCGCAAATCCATACAAATAACCAAAACGGATGGGGTAGTTTATTGCCGATCACTTCTATCCAACGTAAAAATCCTGTAGCCTGTGGGATCTCTTCCGAATTATGCTCCTCCCTGCCGTGCTCCCCACTATTTCCCGGCAACTTCTCCGAACTGTCTTTACTCATATGCTTTAATAAAGGTTAAAAATGAACACACAAAAAAAACATGCCACAGCTTGTAAACTGAAAATCACCTTTTTCGTTTACATAAAACATGTTGGCATGCGCCGGATCAAAAATATAAAGATTTTGACAGCCGCAAAATTCTTTCGAAAAGAAAGATTGAGTCCGGTCTAAAAACACTAAATTTATCACAGCCGCTGAAAATCAGCTTTACCCCATCCCTAAAGGGAGGCTGATTTTCAGCAGCTTCACCCTTTAGGGTTCGGGGTAAAAAGCCGCTGAAAATCAAATGTGCCCTTTTTATACCGGACTCAAGATTATTTATTGGCTTCGACTTGGGGTGAAATCTGATCTGCTAAATCCAGTTTTAATGGATCAATTTCTTCACCCCAATAAACCGTAGTATGTGGGAATGGTATTTCAATACTGTTTTTATCGAAAGCAATTTTTAAGCGTTTTCGGAATTCCCTGCCTATCATCCATTGCTGAATGGGTACCGTTTTTAAACGGGCTTTTATAATGAGGGCACTATCTGCAAATTTATCCAACCCAAAAACTTCTATAGGCTCCAGTATATATTCACTAAACTCTTTATCCTTATAGAGTTCCTCTCCAACTTCTTTCATTATATCCATAACCTGCTGGGGATCTTCTTTATAGGCCACGCCAATATCAAATACCATAGCCGACCAGTCCTTGGTCATATTGGCAATTGTACCGATTTTTCCATTTTGAAAAGTATGAACCACCCCGGAAAAGTCCCGAATTGTAGTGGTCCGGAAATCCATTTCTTCAACTAACCCCGCCGTTCCATTAAGGATAACCACATCGCCGGTTCGCATACGGTCTTCTAAAATCACAAAAAAGCCTGAAATAAAATCGCGGACCAACTCCTGGGAGCCAAACCCTACAGCTAAACCGATTATTCCGGCTCCTGCGATGATCGGTGCAATATTTATCCCGAATTTTTGCAATACTATCATGAGGAAAATTACCCATAATATGATCTTTATCAATCCATGAATAATGGATGATAACGTATTTATCCTTTTTTCAGATTCTCGTTTTTCAAATTGCGAAGTTGGATTATTGCGATTCGAGATAGTTTTTTTAAGCTTTTTTATAAGAAACGAAACGCTTCGCAAGGCAAGAATAAACAAGATAAGAAGTATTAATATTCCCGGCAATTCATTTATTAGCCAGCCTTGTACACTTTTGAGCAATTCAGCCCAGAAAGCAGATTCCAGAAATTTTTCCATAGCATATTCTTTTATCGGTTCATAGTGAACGAAAGTAATAAAAAGTTCATAACTAAATTTCGAAAGCTACTATTTTTCTATGAGTCCGGCCTAAAAACACAAAATTTATCACAGCTGCTAAAGATCAGCTTTACCCCATCCCTAAAGGGAGGCTGATTTTCAGCGGCTTCACCCTTTAGGGTTCGGGGTGCGCGCAGGGAATGATGCGTTGAGGCGTTAATGCGATGATGCGAGAGGTCGAACGAAGCGACTTAAGAGAACGAAGCGACTAAGAGAAAAAGCAAACAACGAACAATGAACACCGAACACCGAACAACGAACAACAAACAAATTTAACCATATGAAACACCCATGTCGAAGCTTTCGACACACAGGCGGATGATTAAAT
>JAWOBQ010000216.1:0-4884 GCA_046484255.1 Bacteroidales bacterium
AAAAATTTTGAACATATGAAACACCCATGCCGAGGCGTTCGGCACACAGGAAGATGATTAAATGCGAGGGGCGAACTGAGCGAACGAAGCAAACACAGAACCCCGGTGAAACAGCTCCTGCCGTCGCGTTTCACGCTTGCCCTGTTAAATTCATGAATACCAATGAATGAACATTTAACAGGGGGTCAAGCAAGGAACAAAGAACAAAGAACAAATATAAACATATGAACTATAAAATTGGGATACGCCGGGAGGACAAGTATTTTTTAGAGCGCCGCACTCCTTTAGCTCCAAAGCATGTAAAGCATTTGGCAGATAATGAAAAGCTGGAAGTTATCGTAGAGCAAGCTTCGGGTCGGGTATTCAGCCATGAGGATTTTATTAATGCCGGTGCAACTGTTTCGGATAATCTGGATGGGGTACCTGTGATATTCGGGGTAAAAGAGATCCCTGTGGAGCGATTTGATCGGGGGAAGACCTACGTATTTTTTTCTCATGTGGTAAAAGGGCAATCGTATAATATGCCTATGCTTAACCGGATGAAGGAGTTAAAGTGTAATCTGATAGATTATGAAAAGATAGAGGATGAGCAGGGGCGGCGGTTAATTTTTTTCGGGCATTATGCCGGAGTGGCCGGAATGATCAATACGTTGTGGGGACTGGGAATGCGGTTAAAACATAAGGGGTATGAGACACCATTGTTGCGGATCCATCAGGCCCATACGTACAATTCACTGAATGAGGCGAAAGCGTTAATTTCAGAAGTAGGATATGAGATTGCCGAAAAGGGTTTTCCGGAAGGATTAGCGCCTGTAACAATAGGGTTTACGGGTTATGGCAATGTTTCGCGAGGGGCCCAGGAAATTCTGTGTTTGCTGCCGGCGAAAGAGATCACCCCTGAAGAACTGCTGGCATTGAAAGGCAGAAAGAAGCATCCGAACAATATTTTCTATAAAGTCGTGTTTGAAGAGCGCCACCTGGTCAGGCCGGTTGATCCTGCTAAAGGGTTTGAGCTGCAGGATTACTACCAAAATCCCCAAAATTATACTTCCATTTTCGAGTATTATGTGCCACACCTTAGTGTTTTGATGAACTGTATGTATTGGGATGAGCGTTATCCCAAACTGATCACCAAAGACTTTCTGAAACGCCTGTTCAGTAAAGAAGAGCCACGGCTGCTGATCATCGGAGATATCACCTGTGATGTGAATGGGTCTGTTGAATCAACAGTGAAAGCTACCGAAATACAGGATCCCCTATATGTATACGACCCGTTTACGGATGATATTACGATGGGGCATGAAGGGCAAGGTATTTTGACTATGGCTGTGGATATCCTGCCCAGTGAACTCCCACGGGAATCTTCCATTGCCTTTGGGGATGCTCTTATCGATTTCGTGCCTTCCATTGCAACAGCCGACTACAATGCTCCGTTTATGGAACTTCAACTGCCCACGCCGGTGAAAAAAGCGCTTATATTATATAAAGGGGAGTTTACCCCGGATTATCAATACCTGGGAAAGTACCTTCAGGATTCAAACGCGAAACCCAAATAATTTCTCCTGAGTTTCTTTATTTTTGTTTTTTAAATTATTAAGAACCATGATCAATACGTCCGGTATAAATACAAATTATTTGCAATTGATGAGTCCAGTCTAAAAAGGTCACATTTGATTTTCAGCGGCTTTTTGCCCCAAACCCTAAAGGGTGAAGCCGCTGAAAATCAGCCACCCTTTAGGGATGGGGTAAAGCTGATCTTTAGCGGCTGTGATAAATTTAGTGTTTTTAGACCGGACTCATTGATAAAGATCAGAAGCATTTTTTTCGGCCGGACTAATCCAAAAAGATAATTTGATATATGCAAAAAATTCTAATACTTGGAGGTGGAATGTCCTCATCCACTTTGGTTCAGTACTTGCTTGATCATTCGAAAACCTATGACTGGGCTATTACGTTAGGGGATAAAGATCCTGAGCTGGCCGGTTCCAAGATCAACGGACATGAACGCGGCAAGGCTGTGTACTTTGATATTTATGATTGTGAAGCGTTGCGTGCTCAGGTACGAAGCCATGATGTTGTTGTATCCATGTTGCCTGCCCGGATGCATCCTTTGGTTGCGGCTTGTTGTATAGACGAGCGGCGTCATATGCTAACGGCCTCTTATGTTTCTTCTGATATTATGGCTATGGATGCTAAGGCCCGGGAGGCGGGTGTTGCTTTGATCAATGAGCTGGGTGTAGATCCGGGGATTGATCATATGTCGGCGATGAGGCTTGTGGATAGCATCCGTGCCAAAGGAGGCAAGATACAGCTGTTTAAGTCATCTACCGGTGGCTTGATAGATCCGGCTTTTGATAATAACCCCTGGCGGTATAAGTTCACCTGGAATCCGCGTAATGTCGTTTTGGCCGGGCAGGGGATGTCTATGTTTCTGCGAAACGGGCGTTACAAATATATCCCCTATCATAAGCTGTTTAGCCGGGTGGAAAAGACCAGGGTGCTGGATTATGGTGAGTTTGAAGTTTATCCGAACCGGGATTCATTAAAGTATCGTGCTATTTATGGACTACAGGATATCCCGACGATCTTTCGCGGCACTTTGCGGCGGCCTGGATTTTGCAAAGCCTGGGATACGTTTGTGCAACTGGGCATGACGGATGATACGAATGTGCTAAAAAACCTTGAGGGCACTGGTTGGCGTGATTTTACCAACAGTTTTTTGCGTTACGATCCGGTAGAGAAAGTGGAAGATAAGCTATGCAAGTATTTAAGCCTGGAGCGGGAGGGTCCTGAGATGAAAAAACTAAAATGGTTGGGGATATTTGAGGATCGCCCTGTCGGGATGACAAGCGGCACGCCGGCACAGGTACTGCAGCGATTGCTGGAAGAGAAGTGGGCAATGCAGCCCGGCGACAAAGATATGATCGCCATGCAACATAAGATTGAATATGAACTGGACGGAAAGTCAAAGCGGATTACTTCCTCTATGATAACCAGGGGAAGGGAAGCTCCACATACGGCTATGTCTATAACTGTTGGAATGCCTGTGGCTATCGCTGTGAAATTATTGCTTAACGGGAAGATCCGTGAGACCGGGGTGCAAGTTCCCACACGGCCGGAAATTTACCAGCCCATCCTGCAAGAGCTTGAAGAAAACGGGATCCATTTTGTGGAGCAGCAGGAAGAACACTGATCTTATTTTCGCATTAGCTGCATTGTTCGTTCAATGATAAAAATTCGTTTTTTACCGGTAGTTTTTGAATTTCACTTATTAACTCTTTGGTTTTTAAAATCATGAAAGAGTCCGGTCTAAAAAGGTCACATTTGATTTTCAACGGCTTTTTACCCCGAATCCTAAAGGGTGGCCGCTGAAAATCAGCCTCCCTTTAGGGATGGGGTAAAGCTGATTTTTAGCGGCTGGGATACATTTAGTGTTTTTAGACCGGACTCATGAAATTTTGTTTTAAATAATTTCCGTTATCTGTCCATCAGGGTGTTTTAGCCGCCCTTACTATGCTACACAACGTTTATATAAAATACAACTGGTAAGTTTCACATGGTTGTTGATGGAAACTCGAATTATCATTTTCCTCAAACATACACAATTTATATTAATTTTGGGGCTTTAAAATAGGTGATTATATGGGAAAATATGGTAAATGGATAGGTGGTGGGTTGGGTTGGGCATTTGGAGGCCCGATCGGTGCTATTCTTGGGTTTGTGTTCGGCTCTATGTATGATGGTATGCAGAGCCAGGACTATGTGTTGCGGGGGGAAACAACTCAGAAGACCGGGCAGAAGGGGTATCAAACCGGGCCCGGGGATTTTACCGTGAGCCTGTTGGTGCTTACCGCTGCCATCATGAAAGCGGATCGCAAAATCAAAAAATCAGAACTCAATTATGTGAAACAATTTCTGGTTCAGCAGTTTGGATCTGAACATGCCGCAGAACAATTGCAGTTGCTACGCGATATTTTAAACCAAAATATCCCGGTTCATGAGGTTACCCAACAGATCCGGCTTAATATGGATTATTCAGCACGCCTGCAACTGATGCACTTTTTATTCGGAATTGCGAATGCCGATAGAGAGGTGGTTGCTTCAGAGATCAGTATGTTGCAAAATGTAAGCAGCGGGATCGGCATACTGGCCAATGATTTTAAATCTATTAAGGCGATGTTCGTGAAAGAGGCAGACAGTGCGTATAAGATCCTGGAAGTGGATCCCAATGCTTCGACGGATGAGATAAAAAAGGCGTATCGTAAAATGGCAACAAAGAATCATCCCGACAAAGTCAGCCACCTGGGGGAAGATATTCAAAAAGCTGCCAAAGAAAAATTTCAGCAGATCAATGCTGCATATGCCCAGATTAAAAAGAAAAGAGGGGTGAAGTAAAGCATTACAGAAAGCAACTGCCTAATGCCTTTAATCAAGGAATTGAAGTATTTTATCTTCCGGAAGATCACGGTACCCAAAACCCCCGATAACATTGTTATTATCCAATAATAGAATAACCGGCATTTTGCCATGGGTGATCCTGAGAAATTCCCCCGGTTCCACTTTTGAAATACTTACATCTTTTATTCCGACGTTATCGTTAACAAAGGAGGATATTTTTTGGGACGAACCCATAAAAGCAATATGCATATGACTTTTTGTTTCTGCTTTTTTGATCATGACATCTAGCTTTTTCGCCGCCAGTTGGCAAAAGCGACATGATGCACCGTAAAAACATACTATTAAACGATTATTATTAAGATTATTCTTTGTAAGAAAATCCGTAAGCGCTTCTTTATTATATCTTGATTGTGTGCTTTTTGCAGTAAAAGAATCAGGGGGAGAAATAATAAAGGGAAGGATAAGCCCGGCTAAAATTATTATAAA
>JAWOBQ010000228.1:0-3596 GCA_046484255.1 Bacteroidales bacterium
TTTATAATGAGTATGGGTCCATAATGTCCGTTTCTTCGTTATGCGCCTATTTGAAATAAGCATTCACGCAGGTAAACGCCACGATTTTAAACACTTCGCATGCTCCCGGCATATACGGGGCAAGCTCCTGCTAAATACGGGCTAAACCTTGATCCCGAACATTATGGATCAAACACTCGACTTTATTGACAGACGCTGAAAATCAGCCACCCTTTAGGGATGGGGTAAAGCTGATCTTTAACGGCTGTAATAAATTTAGTGTTTTTATACCGGAGTCTTAAAAGCTTCTTTTATTTTTGCAGCAGCAAAATCACAGGATTAAGACCGGCAAATATTGTAAAAGATATGTTTGATAGTGATCTCAGCCAAAAAGAGCCATTTATTAGGGGACAAACAGCAAAAATCATGAGACTACAGATATTAATTTTATTGACATTCAGCACATTGACAGGCATAGCTCAAACAAAGAATGATCTATACAATGAAGGGCTTACGCATTTTCGTGCGGAGAATTATTCGATAGCGCAGGAGAAGTTTGAAGAAGTTCTGGAGCTGGATGCCACTTACCATGAGGCGGCCTATTACCTTGGGCGCTGTTATTATGAACAGCAAGATTATACTCGTGCTTTAGAGCAGTTCACTTTAGCGGTGGAGCATCAGGAAGATTTTTACCCGGCCTGGTTTTACCGGGGGAAAACCTATCATAAAAAGCAGGAATATGATCAAGCCTTAAAAGACTATACCCAAGCCATAGAGGCCAATTCCGAACTGGCAGCCGCCTATATTGAACGTGCCCGTATCTATGATGAGCAAGAGGAACGGCAAAAAGCACTTACGAATTACAATAAAAATGAATCGCTGGCCGGCGGGAGTTATGGGCTTTATTACAACCGGGCACGGCTTTTGAAGCGCATGGGCAAATATGATAAAGCACTTTCAGATGCACGTAAAGCCATTGATCTGAAACCGGAAAATCCGGAGCCTTTTATTCTGCGTTCCCGCATATTCCGGAAACAGAGAAAATATAAAAAGGCCGTGCAGGAGATCGAAAACCTGCTCAGGGTAAATAGCGAAAGCGAGGCAGCATATCAAGAGCGTGCAGACTTGTATTTCGAGTTAGAGAAGTATGAAAAAGCTATGGCCGATTATGCAACTCTGGCAAATGATTTTGCACGCCGCGATATTGATATCCAATACCGTCTGGGGATCTGTTACGCAAAACTGGGAAATGTAATGCGTGCCCGGCGTGCTTTTACGAAAGTAATATCGAAAGATAACGACTATGCGGATGCCTATGCCCAAAGAGCATTTGTCTATCTGGAAATGGATAAACCCTCCAATGCCAAACAAGATTTACGAAAAGCCCTGCGAAAAGACGACGCCAATGCCACAGCCTGGTTTTTGATGGGAAAACTTCAAGCCCAATCCCATGAAAATGAAGAAGCCCTTGAAAGCTTAAACAAATCTCTGGAAAAAGAACATGCAGGGGAAGCTTACGCTCTGCGCGCACGTGTTAAACACAGGCTTAAAGACCATGAAGGTGCCTGCCGCGATGCAAAATTAGCCATCTCATTCGGGTATGATAAAAAAGAAGGTCAACGCGATATGAATGAATTCTGCCGATAATCTCATTGTCTTAAATCTTCTCTTCAGATCGTATACTATTATCCGGATCGTTCATTTAAATCGCCCGGATTTTTAGAAAACAAAAATTTTTTTTTGTTGAATAAATGCAATACTTTTGCCACAATTTAAATTGAGTCTAAATTAGCAGGCTGGATATATGAACTTACTGGAATTAAAGCAAGGGGAAAAAGCGATCATTGTGAAAGTTCGAGGGCATGGAGCTATTCGTAAGCGCATGATAGAAATGGGTTTTGTGGTTGGGCAGGAGATCTCCATGATAAAAAAAGCACCCCTTAACGATCCGGTAGTGTATAATGTTATGGGCTATAATGTTTCCCTACGAAACAGTGAAGCCCGTTTGATCGAAGTTGTCTCTGAGGCTGAAGTAAAACCCGAGGCCAGTGAATCCAAAAGTTTTCCCGGCCCTCTGCATGAGCATCTTTTGAAATTGAGTGCGCGGACAAAAGGGAAAAACCTGAATGTGGCTTTTGTAGGCAATCCGAACTGCGGCAAGACCACCCTTTTCAATCATGCCTCCGGTTCCAGGGAACATGTAGGGAATTACGGAGGGGTAACCGTGGATGCCAAAGAAGCCCGGTTCAAGTTATATGACTATACCTTTAATGTTGTTGACTTACCCGGAACGTATTCCATTACCGCATATTCGCCCGAGGAATTGTTTGTCAGGGACTATATTGTGAATAAACTGCCGGATGTAGTGGTTAACGTGGTAGACAGCACAAACCTGGAACGTAACCTTTACCTGACAACCCAGCTTATTGATATGAACATTAAGGTAGTTATCGCCCTGAATATGTTCGATGAGTTCGAGAAGCAACAAAACATGCTGGACTATACCATGCTGGGAAAAATGCTGGGCATTCCTATGATACCCACTGTAGGTTCAAAAGGCAAAGGGATCAAAGCTTTGCTTCATAAGATCACGGAAGTTTATCAGGATCAGGATGAGATTGTTCGTCATATCCATATTAATTATGGACGTACCATAGAAATCGCAATTAAAAAACTTCAGGAGCAGATTGATATACCGGCCAATCATCAGTTAACGGCGAAACTATCCAAACGGTTTTTATCCATTAAGTTATTGGAAAAAGACCGGGAAACAGAAAATAAAATAAGCCAACTCTCCAACAGTGAGCATATCTTTCAAGTCCGTGACCGGGAAGTGGAGCGCATAGAATCTACACTGGATGAGGATACGGAAACACTGATCACAGATGCCCGTTATGGTTTTATCGCCGGAGCACTTCAGGAGACCCAACAAAAAAGCGACATCCATCACCATAAGAAAACGCGTATGGTCGATGCTTTTTTAACCCATAAATTTTGGGGAATACCTGTTTTTCTGTTTTTTATGTGGCTAACCTTTTTCAGCACCTTTAAATTAGGATCCTACCCCATGGAGTGGATCGAATCACTTGTAGAAATATCTTCTGTGCATTTAAGCAGGGTGATGGCCCCGGGCATTTTAAAAGACTTGTTAATTCAAGGTGTGCTGGGGGGGGTTGGTGGTGTAATTGTTTTTTTACCCAACATATTACTCTTGTACTTCTTTATATCCTTAATGGAAGATACCGGTTATATGGCCCGGGCGGTTTTTATTATGGATAAGGCCATGCACCGCATCGGCCTTCACGGAAAATCATTTATTCCGTTATTAATGGGGTTTGGCTGTAATGTCCCGGCTATTATGTCCACACGAATTATCGAAAGTAAAAAAGACCGGCTGATCACGATCCTTATAAACCCGTTTATGTCGTGTAGTGCGCGCCTGCCAGTTTATATATTATTTATTACGGCCTTTTTTTCTTCGTATCAAGGCACAATCTTATTTTCTTTATACGGCTTTGGTGTACTGTTGGCTGTCTTATCGGCTATATTGTTACGAAAATCCATGTTCAAAACTACCGAGGTCCCTTTTGTTATGGAACTACCCCCTTATCGCCGCC
>JAWOBQ010000234.1:0-5160 GCA_046484255.1 Bacteroidales bacterium
CGCCGGGGGATGAGATCACCCCTTTTTATCATCAGAATGATTCTACACTTTATTTTAGCTCAGACTGGCATGCCGGCCTGGGAGGATTTGATATCTTTAAATCCAAAGGAGGCTTCGCCAGCTGGGGTAAACCCGAAAACCTGGGGTTTCCGGTGAATACTTCCTCTAATGATCTGTATTATACCATTAACGAAAACGGGTATAGCGGATACCTGTCTTCTAACAGACCATTTACCCAAAGCCAAATGGCAAACGATTGCTGTAATAATATTTATTATTATGAGTATGAACCTGAGCTGACGGATACAGCTGAGCTTCCCGAAGCACCTACGGACAGTCTAGAAATTGTTATGCAGCAGGTAAGACAACAACTTCCCCTTACGCTGTATTTTGAAAATGATCTCCCAACTCCATCGAAGGGCAAAGATACCACAGAGGCCAGGGTCGATGAATTATTACAGGAATATGCTGCCCAGGAGCAAAAGTATCTTGAGCAATACCTGATCCCGGGAAATGAAAGCTATCAGGAAGATAAAGAAAGGCTTAAGGCTTTTTTCCGTGATGTGCGGCAGAGTAGAAAAATGCTGGACAGCCTGCTGGATTATTTGTTCAAAACCATGAAACAGGGCGAAGATGTTCATCTGGTTATTAAAGGATATGCCAGTCCGCTGGCCGGAGAAGAATATAACCTGAAGCTTTCCGAACGCAGGATCGTGGCATTGATCAACTATTTAAAGCAAGCCGAGAACGGGAAGCTGAAGCCTTTTCTCAGCAAAACCGATACAGCCGAAGCACGATTATATATGTATCCCGAGCCTATGGGGCAGGTGCGTGATCCAAAAATCGGAGATGACCCGGAAGACAAACGAAATTCCATATACAATCCTGCCGCTGCCAGGGCCAGAAAACTGGTGATCAAAGATATCCGCCGGGCCGCTGAACCCGGAGCTGATCCCAAAATTGCCGTCAGCCGGAAACATTTTGAGCTGGATACCCTTAAACCCGGGGAAAGCAAAACCCTGAGCGTTACTATCAAGAACCGGGATGAACAAAAGGTGATGGAAATTGACAGTGTGCAGGCAGCGTTAACGCGATTTTCTTTTCATATACCCAAATACAAAATACCCCCCCGTGATAATGTAAAAATGTATATCCGGGTGAAGTGCCCCGAAAAACAGGGTCCGTGGAGCGATCATTTGCATATCTATATGAAAAACATAAATAAAGCCCTGGAAATTAGATTTTCCGGTTATGTGAAAAATAACGGGCGGTAAATCAGACACTAACTTAGAGTCTGTCAATAAAGTCAGTGTCTGGTTTATAATGTTCGAGTTCAAGGCTTGCCCCGTTTCTATCGGGTGTTTACCCCGTATTTTTTATCGGGGCGTGCGAACCGAACGAAGTAAGCTCTTGAACACCTTTTAAAATAATTAAGAGTCCGGTCTAAAAACACTAAATTCACAGCCGCTAAAAATCAGCTTTACCCCAACCCTAAAGGGAGGCTGATTTTCAGCGGATTCACCCTTTAGGGTTCGGGGCAAAAAGTCGCTAAAAATCAAATGTGACCTTTTTAGACCGGACTCAATTAAGGTTGTGAAAAAAATTTTAAACCGCCTGGGGTATATGAGGATTTAAAATTTGAGCAACAACGCAGAGATCGGACATTATGGACAAACACTAATTATTTGCATCGAAAAGCAGATCAAAGCAGGAATTTTTTATACTTTCGTGCGTTATTGATAAGTAAAAAAAAATTGCATGAGTCCGGTCTAAAAACACTAAATTTATCACAGCCGCTAAAAATCAGCTTTACCCCATCCCTAAAGGGTGGCTGATTTTCAGCGGCTTCACCCTTTAGGGTTTGGGGTAAACCGCTGAAAATCAAATGTGACCTTTTTAGACAGGACTCTTTTGCATGATTTTTGAAGTATAAACAAAAAAATAAAGAAAGTTACTTATGAAGCGGAAAATTATAACGGCACTATTGGTCCCTGCAGTATTATTATCTGTATTTGCCTATCGTTACATTGAAGAAGTATCCGGGCGGGAAAAAGAAAAGGTTGTGGGGCAGTCAGTTATGCTTGCCTTAAACTCTGCTCATTACTTGCAATTGGAGTTGGATGATGCGTTTTCCGAGACTGTATTTGAGACATATTTAAAAAGTCTGGATTCAAGGAAGAATTTTTTATTACAGGAAGATATAGAAAGTTTGTCTGCGTACAAGCTACAATTGGATGAGCATTTAAAACAAACGGATTTATCATTTTTTAACCGCTCGTATACTCTTATAGAGAAGCGTATTCCAGAGGCAGCGGAGATATACGAAGAGATACTTTCCGAGCCTTTTGATTTTGAAGTGGATGAAGAGATTCAGCTGGATCCTGAGAAGCGTGATTTTGCTGAAGATCGTGAGGCATTACGGGAACGGTGGCGCAAAGCCTTGAAATATCAGGTAATGGTACACTTAAAAACCCAGATCACGAAGCAGGAAGATGCTTTGGAGCGGGAAGATACGGCCTGGACAGAAGAGAGTTTTGAAGAGATGGAGGCTGCATCCCGAGAACATGTACTTGAGCGGCAAAAGAATTATTTTAACAATTTAGGACAGATTGAACGCAAAGACCGTTTTGCGGCTTATTATAATGCCGTAGCATCGGCTTTTGGCCCGCATTCCGGTTATTTTCCGCCGAAAGACCGGGAAAACTTTAATATACGTATGTCCGGGAAGCTTGAAGGCATAGGCGCTCAATTAACCCGTCGGGATGGCTATATTAATGTGACCCGCATAGTGCCGGGAAGTGCTTCCTGGAAACAGGGAGATTTGAAAGCGGGGGATAAGATCATTAAAGTAGCCCAGGAAGGCGAAGAGCCTGTGGATGTAGTGGGTATGCGTCTGGATGATGTTGTTGAACTTATCCGGGGCGAAAAAGGAACCGTGGTTTCCCTTACCGTGGAAAAACCCGACGGAAGTATTGAAGAGATCTCTATTGAAAGAGATGTGGTGATGCTGGAAGAAACCTATGCGCGGTCGGCTATACTTAAAGATGAGGATGAAAGCTACAAAGCCGGGTATATTAATCTGCCCAAATTTTATGTGGATTTTGAGGATGAAGAAGGGCGCCGGTGTTCGGAAGATGTAGCGAAAGAGCTGGAAAAAATGAAGGATGAAAACATGGACGGCCTGATCCTTGACCTTCGCAATAACGGGGGAGGATCCTTGCCGGATGTGGTGAAAATTGCGGGCTTATTTATTGAGAAAGGGCCAATAGTGCAGATAAAAGCAAAACATGGCCGCTCCAAAGTGCTGGAAGATGAAAGTGAAGACATCCATTATGACGGCCCGCTGCTGATATTGGTGAACCGGGGAAGTGCCAGTGCAAGCGAAATTATGGCTGCCGCTATGCAGGACTATGGAAGGGCTGTGGTGGTCGGGGGATCCGCAACCTTTGGAAAAGGTACGGTTCAACGCTTTTTCGACCTGGACCAGGTGATCAGAAATAAGGAAATTGACAAGTATAAACCTTTGGGATCTGTGAAACTGACTACTCAAAAATTCTACCGCATCAATGGGGGGTCCACCCAGCTTAAAGGGGTGGAACCGGATATAGAATTGCCCGACAGGTATACCTATATCGAGGTGGGCGAAAGAGAAATGGAAAATGCTATGCCCTGGACAAAAACCGATCCTCTGGAATATACTGATAAATGGAAGGAAACGTACGACCTGAATAAGCTTCGTAAAAACAGCCGGAAAAGAATTAAGGATCATAACGTATTTAATCTCATTGAAGAAGATGCAAAACGTGTGAAAGAAAATAGAAAAAATACTACTAAAACATTAAACCTTAAGGAGTTTACTGAAGAACAGGAAGAATTGCAACAAAAATCTGAAAAAGTCAGAAAAGCGAGAAATAAAGAACGCCCCATACATATCACACAACTGTCAATGGATTACGAGAATTTTGCTCAGGATACAGTGAAAATGCAGCGTTTTGAAAACTGGCAGGATGACCTGCAAAAAGACGTGCATCTTGAGGAAGCCTTATATATACTTAAAGATACTCAACGATAATCGTCAGGCAGTTTTTAATGCTTAATCGTGGAGGATGGCCTGAAAATATGAAATTTTTCCGCTTGCTCAAAACCAAAAGTGTCTTCTTTAGGCCCCCTGATATGAATGAGATCTTTTAAAAAGGGCCCATAGCAGAATACAAAAATCAAATCAATCTCAAACGCCAAATTTAAAATTTCCAATCATTCGGACGGATCACAAAACCCGAACAGAAAGATTTTCCAGCATCACCACATCGCCATGGGTGATTTTCTTTCTTTTTTGGTATTCCTGTTTTCCGTTTACCTGTACCAGCCCATCTTCTACTACAGCTTTAGCCATACCGCCGCTTTCAACCCAGTTTAATAACTTTAATAAATGTATCAGAGCAATATGTTCGTTTTCAAGTTTAAATTCTTCCATGGGCCAAAGTTACAAAAATAATTAACGCTTGTTTTATCCGGGGTTTTTGAAGGAGGCTGCCAATTCCGGATTTTGTATACGAACCCCGGGAGTTGCTTACAGCCCCGGGTTTTGTTATTTCCGCCTTTGGAAGCTGAAGTTTTTTGGTTTACATATACCCGATATGCAGGAAATCATTATTTTTGCAGCTAAACAAAGAGCTGTTATGACAAAGCCCCTTATACTGGTAACAAACGATGATGGTGTAAATGCTGCCGGCCTGAAAGCCCTGGCAGAATTCATGAGTGAGATAGGAGAGGTGGTTGTTGTTGCTCCTGATAAGCCCCGTTCAGGACAGGGACATGCTATAACGATAGAAACACCGTTGAAATATCAACGCCTGGCTTTAGAAGGCAAATACCCTGTATTTTCCTGTAACGGAACGCCTGTAGATTCCGTTAAGATCGCCAAGAATCACATTTTGGAGCGGTATCCCGACCTATTGGTTTCCGGGATCAATCATGGCTCCAATTCTTCGGTAAATATTATCTATTCAGGCACTGTAGCTGCCGTTCTGGAAGGTGCTATGGCCGGGATCCCCTCTGTCGGATTCTCTTTGCTGGATTATTCCCCCTTTGCGAATTTTCAGCCTGCAAAACCATTTGTGCAAAAAATAGCACAAATGGTATTAACAGAAGGACTGCCGG
>JAWOBQ010000262.1:0-13545 GCA_046484255.1 Bacteroidales bacterium
GTTCATACATATATGTAAAAAAAGCTGCCCGTTTACAGGCAGCTTTTCATCGTAAATACAATTTTTCTACTTAACCATATCTGCAAGGTCGCTACCCGCTTTGAATTTTACAACTTTTTTAGCAGGGATTTTGATCTCTTTACCAGTTTGAGGGTTTCTGCCTGTTCTGGCATTTCTTTTAGCTACTGAGAAGGATCCAAAACCAACCAGGGAAATACGTTCGCCTTTTTTCAAGGCTTTGGAAGTTGTGCCAATAAAAGCATCTAACGCTTTTTTAGCATCTGCTTTTGTCAAGTTTGCATCTTTTGCAATTGCTTCGATTAAATCTGCTTTGTTCATGTTTACTTGTTTTTTGGTTAATAAGGTTAAGAATTACCGCAAATGTAAGGGATTTTCAAAAAAATGCAAGTAAAAAGGCCGAAAACAGGGCATTTTGTTAATAAATAGCACAAATTGTTGATAACTCACGGACTAAAAGGGTTGACTAAAAGGAGTTAAGAGGACCATTGAGCACACAGGTCAAAAAATAATACCGGCAACCGGGGAAGAAACAGGGTTGATATCGCACAAAGATTTCACACTATTATTCAATCTTCCAGTCACTACTTATGGGAAACCCTCTTAAAAACTCGGCGGTAGCCATTTTTTTTCTGCCACTGAGTTGCAGTTCCAAAATTTGCATATAGCCCTGATTTGTAGTTATATCCAGGTATTTTTCG
This sequence comes from Bacteroidales bacterium, assembly GCA_046484255.1. Lineage (GTDB taxonomy): Bacteria > Bacteroidota > Bacteroidia > Bacteroidales > PWNQ01 > PWNQ01. The sequence continues at coordinate 720 of JAWOBQ010000262.1, forward strand.
GTATCAGTGATAATTTGCCCGCAGGGATAATTATGGGCATCTTCGATAGCGGCCACCTCAAAAATTTTCAATTGCATTATTTCACCACCGGGAGCTTTTAAAAAGGTGTGCGCTCCGGGATAAGGGCTTAAGCCGCGGATAAAATTTCTCAGTTGATCAATTCTTTTATTACACCATTTGATCCGGCAATTTTCCCGGAATATTTTCGGTGCCATTTTGTATTCTTTATTTCCGTTATAAAGTTCTTTTTGTTCTATGGTCGTATATTCCCCCTTTTCGATAGCTTCAGTAGTTTTAACCACGAGTTCAGCTCCCTGCAACATCATTCTGTCGTGCAGCATTCCGGCATTATCTTCAGGATAGATATTTGTTTTTTGCTGAAAGATTATTTTTCCGGTATCGATATTTTCATTAATAAAAAAAGTAGTCAGCCCGGTTTGTTTTTCTCCGTTAATGATCGCATGATTTATGGGTGCTGCACCTCTGTATTCTGGCAACAGGGAGGCGTGCAGGTTAAAAGTACCTTTTGGAGGAAGCTGCCAGACTTGCCGGGGAAGCATGCGGTAAGCCACCACCACCTGCATGTCTACATTTAATTTGTTCAATTGTTCCAGGAAAATTTCACTTTTCAGGTTTTCAGGCTGAATAAGGGGAAGGTCTTTACGTTGCGCAAACTGCTTAACCGGAGAAATTTTCGGTTTTCTGCCTCTCCCGGCCGGTTTATCCTCAGCTGTAACTACCGCCACGATATTAAAGCCTGCGTCATACATTGCTTTAAGGCTGGCTACAGCAAACTCAGGTGTGCCATAAAAAACTATGCGATCCCTTTTTGCCATTTTTCCATTATTTTATTAATAAGCAGGGCGAGAATATTATTTTTATCGTGGCGTGCGAACCATACGAAGTGGGTTCTTAAACACCTTTAAAAATAATTAAGCTTGAGGCCGGTCTAAAAACACTAAATTTATCATAGCCGCTAAAGATCAGCTTCACCCCCATCCCTAAAGGGTGGCTAATTTTCAGCGGTTTCACCCTTTAGGATTCGGAGTAAACCGCTGATAATCAAATTTATCCTTTTTAGACCAGACGCTATAATTCCAACACTATGAATTTCATCGCTTCCTATGAATTGTTTATACCTGAAGGTCTTCATTATTAGGCAACGACTGGTTAAGCAATGTATATTCCAGCGCCAGCATTTCTAAAGCTGAGACAGCCGCTTCCACTCCTTTGTTCCCATGTTTTCCTCCGGCACGATCCAGTGCCTGTTCCTGATTCGCGGTAGTTAAAACACCGAAGATCACCGGTGAACTATATGCTAAGGAAACCCGGTTAAGCCCCTGAGAAACAGCCTGGCTGATAAATTCAAAATGACGGGTTTCCCCCTGGATCACTGACCCTAAGCATATAACAGCGTCTACTTCTGCATATTCGATCATCATTTGAGCCCCGAGGGGTAGTTCATAACTTCCCGGGACTGTATTGATATGTATTTGCTCCTCACTTATCCCCTGTTCTTTTAAGGTCGTAAGCGCTCCATCCAACAGCTTTTCTGTAACTTCTTTATTCCATTGTGAAACGAGGATCCCGATGCTCACATCATGAATAACTTCCGGTTGCTGAAGTTTAAAATTAGAAAGATTTTTTGTTGACATACTAATTAGGATATTTTTGTCTCCACTCTCGCTATATATTTTTCTATTTCCCGGCCATAACGGCTATTGGGATATTCTTTTCTTATGCTCTCATATGTTTGTTTTGCTTTATCATAGTTATCCAACATTTCATATGTAAGCCCTAAGCGGAACAAGTATTCCGGTGCCGTAAACCGGTTTTCTGATGCATCAACGGCATCTTTATAATAGTTTGCCGCTGTCTCCAGTTCTCCCTTTTCCATATATGCATTTCCAAGGTTTCCATAGGCCATAGGGAGAATCATCTCATCATCAGAATCAAACTTTTTCAAATGCGCAATGGCTTGATCAAATTCACCGAGTTTCAAAAAGCAAACACCGGCATAATATTGAGCCAGGTTCCCGGATTTTGTCCGCTTATATTCGTCAATAATATCCAAAAAGCCCAGATAAGCACCGTCCCCGTATAATGCCAGTTCCAGGGAATCCTGCTCAAAATACATTTCAGCCTTGAACATCTCTTCCTGGGCCTGCCGTTCATTGGGTAATATCACATACCGCTGATAACCCATTACCGCTAATACCAATACGGCAATGCCTAAAACACTATATAATAATGTGTTTTTATTATTATCGATAAACTGTTCCGTTTTTGATAAGGCTTCTTCTACAGATGCCAGGTTCTCTTCTGCTTTTGGATTTTCCTTTTTATGCTTTGCCATACCCTTAATGATTTTAGGTTGCAAAAGTAATGCTTTTTATTGTTCCCTGTCAAAATTATCCATAATTTTGTTGTTCATTTGTATTTACTGAAACAGCATTTAATGATAATCAAAAAACTTGATTTATCGAACTTTAAGAATTATTCCCGGGCGGAGCTGGAGTTTTCTCCTAAAGTAAACTGCCTGTTAGGCTCTAATGGAGCGGGAAAAACCAATATTTTGGATGCCATATACTATTTATCCTTTTGCAAGAGCTATTTCAACCCTATGGACAACCAAAATATCAGACGGGGCGAAGACTTTTTCCGGATATCAGGGAAGTACAATAAACCAAATAATCCCCCGGATACCGTACAAGTGCTTTTGAAAAAGAACCAGCGAAAGCAGGTCAAAAGGAACAATAAAGAATATGATCGTCTATCAGACCATATCGGATTATACCCCCTGGTAATGATCACGCCTTCTGATACCTCTTTGATCCATGAAGGCAGCGAATCCCGGCGTAAATTTATTGACGGTATTATTTCCCAATTTGACAAGAATTACCTGCTGCTCCTTTTACAATACACAAAAGCTATTCATCAACGCAACACATTGCTAAAAAAATTTACCGAAACCGGCCGTTACGACCGGGTCTCTATCGATATATGGGACCAGAAGATTATTGCTCTGGCACCACAAATTCATGCTGTACGCAAAGCTTTTCTGAAATCGTTTGTCCCCACTTTTGAAAAATACTTTCGTTTTATTGCCGGGAGCAATGAAAAGGCCGGGCTGTTATATGAGAGCCAGCTCAATGAAAGTTCTATGAAAGCACTGTTAGATAAAAACAATGAAAAGGACAGGATACTGAAATATACCAGCGTTGGGCCCCATAAAGATGATTATGCCTTTTCAGTGAACCGGTTTCCGCTCAAAAAGTTTGCCTCCCAGGGCCAGCAAAAATCGTTTATTGTCGCCGCTAAACTGGCACAATACGAGCATATAAAAAATATCAAAGGTGACAGCCCGGTCATCCTTCTGGATGATGTATTTGATAAGCTGGACCAGAAAAGGGTAAATCAACTGATGACACTGGTTTCAGAAAATAATTTTGGACAGATATTTATTACCGATACCCAAAAAGACAGAATTTTAAAAGCTTTTGAAAATATTGATACCGATAAGAAGTATTATGAAATAAGCAGTGGCCGGATCATAAATATCTATAAATAATAATCTTGTTATACAAACCAATTAAGTTTCAACGATATGCCTAATGAAAATCAACGGCCTTTGGGTGATGTGATAAAGCAAATGCTCAGGTACTACAAGCTTCGCCAGGGGCTTGATGAAGTAACCATCAACACCATCTGGGAAAAAAATATGAGTCCAATGATCGTCCGGCATACCAAAAATATTTTTTTTTACAAAGAAACACTGTTTGTGGAGCTTGATTCTCCCGCCTTGCGTCAGGAATTAAGCTATGGCAAAGAAAAAATCCGGGATATGATGAATAAAGGGCTGGAAAAACAAATGATCGAAAAAGTTATTATCCGTTAGCTCCCTTATTATAGCCTGCAATATTCAAATAAAAAATAATATTTGAGTCCGGTCTAAAAAGATCACATTGATTTTCAGCGGGTGGAAAAAATTTTGAATTTATAGGCCAGACTCACATTTGTTTATTGACGTCCAGGAAGATTTCCGGGCGCTTTTTTAGTTATCTTTATACCATGGCTGACCAGGATATTCATAAAGTTTTATATAACCATTGGGGCTATAGCAACTTCCGATTTTTGCAGGAGGATATAATCCGTTCTGTTATGGAAGGGAAGGACACATTGGCGTTACTGCCTACAGGGGGTGGCAAGTCCATTTGTTTTCAGGTACCGGCTTTAGCCCGTGAGGGGCTTTGTATCGTGATCACTCCATTGATTGCTTTAATGAAAGATCAGGTAGCGCAGCTTCAGCGGCGAAGGATCAAGGCTTCAGCCATCTATAGCGGTATGACCATCCGTGAGATCGATGTTAGTTTGGAGAATGCCTGCAAGGGGGAGTTAAAATTTTTGTATTGTTCTCCGGAACGCCTGCGAACAGAAATGTTCCGTTCACGGCTACCACGAATGAAGGTGAATTTTCTGGCCATCGATGAATCGCATTGCATATCGCAATGGGGGTATGACTTCCGGCCCCCTTATCTTAAAATCGCTGATATCCGGCCGGTTCTGGGAGCAGAAATCCCGGTAATTGCACTTACCGCAACGGCCACACCGGAAGTGGTTAACGACATACAGGAAAAACTTCAGTTCAGGAAAAAGAATGTCTTTCAAAAAAGTTTCGAGCGGACAAACTTAACGTATGTAGTTCAGCATGAAGAAGACAAAATGAACCGGATGATGCGGGTGTTGCAGCGTGTGCCGGGAACAGGTATCATATATGTAAGGAACCGCCGTAAGACAAGGGATATAGCGGAATGGTTAAAAGATAAAGGGATAGCTGCGGATTATTATCATGCCGGCCTTGATCAAAAAACCAGAGGACGCAGGCAGAAAGAATGGATGGAAGGCCTGACGCGCGTAATCGTCTCTACCAATGCTTTTGGCATGGGCATTGACAAACCCAATGTCCGCTTCGTGATCCACCTCGATGTCCCCGACAACCTGGAAGCATATTTTCAGGAAGCCGGACGTGCCGGCCGGGATCAAAAACAAGCCTGGGCTGTGCTTTTATACAACAATGCCGATATTATCGATGCCGAAAAATATTTTGACCTGGCGTATCCACCCCTGGACATGATCAAAAAAATTTATAATGCCCTGGGAAACTACTTTCAAATACCGGTAGGTACAGGCATGAACAGCACCAATATATTTCACCTGAACGAATTCTCCAAAACAAATAACTTCAGGCCGATAGTCGTGTTTAATGCCTTGAATATTCTGGAAAAAGAAGGATATATCCTGCTCAGTGATGCTCTACGGCAGAGTTCCAAAGTACATATTCCCATAAACCGAAACGAACTTTACCGGTTTCAGGTCCGGGAACCCTATTATGATCCTTTTATTAAGATCCTGCTTCGCTCATACCCGGGTTTGTTCCACGATTTTGTCAGGATCAGCGAAAATGAGATCGCCCAAAGAGCCCGACTAACGGTAGATAAGACCTGCAAAATCCTGGAGCGCCTCCATAGCATGCACGTTTTGGAATATATCCCCCGCAGCGAAACCCCACAACTGGTCTTTACCTCACACCGCCTTGATGCTAAGGACCTGAATATTTCAAAAGAAAATTACCAATACCGTAAAGCTGCTGCACGAAAACGCCTGGACGCTGTTAAAGACTATGTTACTGCTGAAACCCGATGCCGAAGCCAGATATTACTTGACTATTTCGGGGAAAAAAATGTGGCTCGCTGTGGAAAATGTGACGTATGCCGCCAAAGAAACAAACTAAGCCTGTCAGAATACGAGTTCGATCTGGTGCTGAAGCGCATCAAGCCACAGCTTCAGCAACAGGAAATTCCACTTCGCCAAATTATTGAAACAGCAGATATCAATGATGAAAAAAAAGTGCTCAAAGTCCTTCAATGGCTGATGGACCACGGAAAGGTGCTTAAAAATGGAGCAATTTACAAATGGAAAGATAAACCAATGAAATAAGCGTAAGCTAAACGCACAGCCCTGAAATTATTCACCCAATTGGCTGACTGTCTGCCTATTCAACTTATACCTTATAATAAGAGCGATACCATTTTATAAAAGCTTTAATTCCCTCATTCACAGGCGTGTTAGGCTTATATCCCAAGTCTTGCTGAAGGTCGGTAACATCAGCATTCGTACGTGGCACATCACCGGGTTGCAGCGGAAGAAATTCTTTTCCGGCTTTTTTTCCCAAATGTTTTTCAATAGCCTGTATATACTCCATCAATTCCACGGGAGAAGAATTTCCAATGTTGTATACCTTATAAGGAGCTGTATTACTAACAGAGGCATCGGCTTTCAGATTTTCCCGGGGTTCGGGAATCTTGTCAATCACACGCTTCACACCTTCTACAATATCCGTAACAAAGGTAAAATCGCGGATCATATTTCCATAATTAAACACCTGAATAGGCTTGTTTTCCAGTATCGCTTTGGTAAACAGAAACAAAGCCATATCCGGTCTTCCCCAGGGGCCGTAAACCGTAAAAAAGCGCAAGCCGGTGGTGGGAAGTTGATAAAGATGACTGTAGGTATGCGCCATGAGCTCATTGCTTTTTTTGGTAGCTGCATAAAGACTTATTGGATGATCCACATTATCAGAAGTACGTAACGGCATTTGCGTATTATTTCCATATACACTTGATGAACTGGCATAAGTCAAATGTTCTGCGCCATGATGACGGCAGCCTTCAAGGATATTTATAAACCCATTGATATTGCTTTGAATATAGGCATAGGGATTCTCAAGGCTATAACGCACACCGGCTTGAGCAGCTAAATGACAAACCCTTTGAAACTTCTCCCTCTCAAAAAGCTCCATCAGTTCCTGCCGGTCTTCCAGGTTCATACGAATAAAAGAATAAGCGGAATATTTAGTGCTCTCCACACGCCTGTACCATTGTTCCGCTTCCCGGGAAATGCCGGTTTCCAGCAAACGGGAATATTTTAATTCCACATCATAATAATCGTTGATATTGTCAATACCTACTACAGTATCTCCCCGGCCCAATAATTCCTTCACAAGATGGAATCCAATAAAACCCGCTGTTCCCGTTACAAGTATTTTCATGTATTCAAAATTTTATTAAATCGATCATATTTATCCCCTCTTATCGGGATGGAACCTCTCTACCTTGAATCTCCCTGTGTGTTAAAAGCCCTGGCACGGAGGTTTCATAAGTTAGAAATTTTCGCAGGCCCCGGTAAAAACGGGGCAAGCTTTGATCTCGAACATTCTGAAACAAACCCTCGATTTTTAGACAGGCCCTCCTTAAACAACAAATTTCCTGACCCAGGCTGCAATCCCAAATCCAATAGCCACTCCCAGGAGATTTGAAAAAAAATCATTCATATTAAACGTCCGGAACTCCACAAACATTTGCGCAATTTCCAGGCCGGAAGCCAATAAAAGGGATAATAGTGCAATTATCCCCGGACGTTTAATAACCCCTAACATTAAGACAGGTAAAGGAATATATAGCAAAGCATGCAGCAGATAGTCCCAGCGGAGGTTAAATATCTCGTTGGAGCTCATTGACTGCTGTGCGGAACCTAAAGGGATAAAATTTCCGGTTAGCAAAGCCAGGAAATACACCCAGAAAACTACGTTAAATACATTCCTTACTGTGATCATATGTTTGATTTCTTCAGGCTTCAACGGGGAAGATCTCTTTATTTTCCAGATAGTTAATGACCGTTCCGAGCCATTTTTCTTTTTCGGTAGCCGATAGTTTAATAACAGGATTTTCCGGTTTTTGGTAAGGGGTATCCACCCCCGGCATATTTTTCAAAACTCCGGACTTTGCTTTGCGGTAGATCTCCGGTTTTTGTTTTTCACAGAACTCCGGTTGAGCATCCATATGTATCAGGTGAAACCGTTGTTTTCCAACGATCTCAGCCACTTGATCCCGTATATCTTTATCGGGAGATATAAATGAGCATATCGCAATAATTCCTTGTTCATTAAGAATTTGGCACACATGGGCTACGCGTCTGAGGTGTTCGGCTCTGTCGGCGGGTGAATGGTTCAGTTCTTGCGAAAGGCCGCTTCTTACCGTAGAACCATCCATAAGCACAACGGTAGCTCCCATATCGAAAAGTCTTTTTTCGAGTGCATAGGCCAGTTCATTTTTTCCTGACCCGTGTAGTCCGGTGATCCATAATGTATGTCCCTTTTGGTTATAAAATTGTTCCCGTTGTTTTTTATCCACAAGGGCTTCGCCACGTTGGATTTTTTTACGGTCCATGTCAGTAATACGCGAATACATATGCTGTGTATCCACTTTATCGATGATCATCCCCACAGCAGCGGTACTATGAGTAACCGGGTCAATGATCACAAAAGCTCCGGTTCCGGCTATTTTTTTATAGGGGTCGAAAAACAAAGGTTTATTGGCCGTAATGATCGTTCGTCCGATCTCATTGAGCTCAAAATTTTCCGCAGGCTTTTTCTCCAGGGTATTCACATCCACTTTATATCGTATGTGGTCAAAACGGACTTTCGTTATATTATTGGCATGTTTAATATAATAGAGGCGGTGGGGTTTCATTGACTGTTCATCCATCCATACCAGCATGGCTTCAAACTGCCTTTGCTTTCGGGGCATATTATCGGGATGAACCAGCATATCCCCCCGGGAGATATCGATCTCATCTTCCAATGTAAGCGATATGGATTGGGGAGGAAAAGCATACTCTAGTTCCCCTTCAGGGCCCATGATACTGGTTACTTTGGAAGTTTTTTCGGAAGGCAGTACGGTAATAGGGTCTCCTTTTCGTAAAATCCCTGAGTTGATGGTCCCGGCATATCCCCGGTAGTCGACAGAGGGGCGGTTGACCAGTTGCACAGGAAAGCGAAAATCCTCAAAATTCCGGTCTGCATCCACATGGACATTTTCCAGAAAATCCAACATCGGCCGGCCTTTGTACCAATTCATATTTTCCGAACTATCTACTACATTGTCTCCATGCAGGGCTGAAATAGGGATAAAATTCACGTCCGGGATATCCATTCCGGTAATAAACTGCTTATAGTCCTTAACGATCTTATTATATTGCTCTTCGCTGTAATCCACCAGATCCATTTTATTGATGGCCACCACCACATGTTGTATCCCCAGGAGATTGACAATAAAGGTATGCCGTTTTGTTTGCGTGATCACCCCATAGCGGGCATCTACGAGCAATACTGCCAGATTAGCCGTTGAAGCACCGGTAACCATATTCCGTGTATACTGTTCATGCCCGGGTGTATCGGCAATAATAAATTTCCGTTTATTGGTAGAGAAATAGCGGTAGGCGACATCAATCGTTATTCCCTGCTCACGCTCAGCTTTTAAGCCATCCAGCAACAGGGCATAATCGATATTCTCTCCGGCATGCCCTTCACGTTTGGAATCCCTTTCCAGAGCAGACAACTGGTCCTCATACAAACGCTTGCTATCAAACAATAAGCGACCGATCAGGGTAGACTTTCCATCATCCACCGAACCGGCAGTGAGCAAACGTAAAAGGTCTTTTCTTTCGTCCCGGTCTAAAAACTCCTTAATGGAAACTGAAGTATCTATGGTATTCATTTGAAAGGATTAATTCGTTAAATAATTGATTTCTATGCTTTATATTCAGCACATTCCCCATTATGCCGAAAAGAGCATCATGGCTTAAAAATAACCTTCCCGCTTTTTTTGCTCCATACTTGCATCCTGGTCAAAGTCTATCACGCGGGATGTACGCTCCGACCGGGTGGTAGTCATCATTTCTTCCACGATCTTTTCCACTGTATCGGCATCCGACTCTACGGCACCGGTTAAGGGATAACAGCCAAGCGTACGGAAGCGCACTTTTTTCATTTTGGCTTTCGCAGCCAGCTCTTCAGGCATACGTTCATCATCGACCAGGATAAGGGCATTGCTATATTCCACCACGGGGCGTTCTTTGGCAAAATAAAGAGGTACAATAGGGATCTCTTCCAGCCGGATATATTGCCAGATGTCAAGTTCCGTCCAGTTTGAGAGCGGAAATACTCGTATTGATTCCCCTTTGTGAACTTTTGTATTATAGATATCCCAAAGTTCGGGGCGCTGATTCTTAGGATCCCACTGATGGTACTGATCACGAAAGGAAAATATCCGTTCTTTTGCACGCGACTTTTCTTCATCGCGGCGTGCACCACCAAAGGCTGCATCGAAACCATATTTCGTAAGCCCGTTAAGCAATGCCTGCGTCTTCATGATATCCGTATGCACCTTGGAACCATGTGTAAAAGGACCAACTCCGGCCTCAAACCCTTCTTTATTATAATGAACGATAAGGTCCCAAGCTTTCTCTTTTGCATAGCGGTCACGAAACTCCGTCATCTCACGGAACTTCCACTTAGAGTCGATATGCATCAAAGGAAACGGTACCTTACCCGGTGCAAATGCTTTCTCGGCCAGACGTACCATAACTGAGGAGTCTTTCCCGACAGAATATAGCATTACGGGATTTTCAAAAGAGGCAGCCACTTCCCGTATAATATGGATCGACTCCGCTTCCAATTGACGTATATGCGTTAATAAATATTGTTCTTCCATTTATCCGGATATTATTATTTTTTATTCGATCTACATAAAAAAATGATAAGGTATGTTCCTCGAACAGCGATTCAGACCACCGCTTCCTTACGGCAAAACGGATCAGCAATACCGTTAGGCAGCACTTCCATAACCTTACTCTTTATATGCTGAATAGGTGTCCCTTTGCCAAAGCAACAGGGGTTCCTCTTCTTTATGCATTAGTATATAATTTTCAAACTCGCCGGGTTCAAATACCACAAATCTTATTTCCCTGTTAATCAATTTTTCCACTTTTTCCACCAATCGTAATAAGTAATTTTTATTAATATTTACGCCAACGAAAATCAAATCCATAACCCCACTGTCGATCCCTTTGGAAAAATCACCGGTAAGGAAAACTCTTTGTACATCTCCTAATTTCTCCACTACTTGCTCAATAATCTGGTCAATGCCCACATATTTCCGGATAATACTGTTAATATCGGAAAACAACGGATGGCTAATATTCGCTTTATAAAGCTTTTTATTCCCCCTCATGCGGGAAGAAAGCAGGCCTGCCTTCTCAAACTTATTAAGTTCCAATCGTATAGAATTAGTGGATTCACCAAATTCTTCAGCAAGGCTTCTTAAGTATGCCTCTGAGCGGCTATTGAGAAAAAATTTCAATAGCATCTTCATACGTGTTTTGGATGTAATAAGTGCTTCTAACACAATATCAAGTTTTTATATTCCTCCAATTATCACAGGGGCCAATATATTATGAGTAACAAATTTACTCATTATTTTTATAATAGCAAAAAAAAATACAATTAATTCACATTCCCCTAAAAAAACCGCCCCTGGCATTACCGGGGGCGGCTTAGATTTCTCCCGAGGGCAATTTTCCTTGGGTTCAACAATGAATGATTATTCTTTGATAGCAGCTTGTGCAGCGGCCAGTCTTGCAATAGGAACCCGGAAAGGGGAACAGCTCACATAATTCATTCCTACGCGATGGCAAAACTCCACGGAGGAGGGTTCTCCGCCATGTTCGCCACAGATCCCAACTTTCAGGTCTTTTTTGGTTTGTCGTCCTTTTTGCGTTCCCATTTCCACCAGTTGCCCTACCCCGGTTTGATCAAGAACCTGGAAGGGGTCATGTTTCAGGAGCCCTTTATCCAGGTAAACGGGGAGGAACCTACCGGCATCGTCTCTGGAATAGCCGTAAGTCATTTGCGTCAGGTCGTTCGTTCCAAAGCTAAAGAACTCGGCAGCCCGGGCGATCTGGTCTGCTGTCAGGGCGGCTCTGGGCACTTCGATCATAGTCCCCACCAGGTATTCCACCTTATCATTTCTTTCCTCAAACACTATATTCGCCGTATTTCTGACGATCCCTTCCTGCATTTTCATTTCTTCGAGGGTTCCGGTCAGGGGGATCATAATTTCGGGTATCGCTTTGATCCCTTTTGCTTTAAGGTTTAATGCAGCTTCAAGGATTGCGCGTGCCTGCATTTCGGTAATTTCGGGATAAGTATTGCCCAGGCGGCAGCCCCGGTGCCCCAGCATAGGGTTAAACTCCCTGAGATTCTCCACACGTTGTTTCACCAGTTCCAGCGAGAGGCCCAGTTCCTGCGCCATTTCTTTTTGGTTTTTTTCTTCATGCGGAACAAACTCGTGCAGTGGGGGGTCCAGCAATCGAACAGTTACGGGCAGATCATGCATAGCGGAAAAAATTCCTTCGAAGTCTTCCCGTTGGTAGGGCAGCAATTTTTCCAGTGCTTTTCTACGTCCTTGTTCATCATCGGCCAGGATCATTTCGCGCATTGCTTTAATACGGTCTCCTTCAAAAAACATATGCTCGGTACGGCACAGTCCGATTCCCTGCGCGCCAAAATCACGGGCTACTTTGGAGTCATTGGGTGTATCTGCATTCGTTCTGACATGCATACGCCTGTGTTTATCTGTGATCTCCATAAGTTGCCCGAACGTTCCGGTCAGTTCAGGCTTTTCGGTTTCCACCATTCCTTCATATACTTCTCCTGTAGTGCCATTTAAAGAGAGCCAGTCGCCTTGCTTAAATATTTTGCCATCGATGGTCATGGTTCTTTTTCGGTAATCGATCTTTATAGTTCCGGCACCAGACACGCAGCATTTCCCCATTCCCCTGGCAACTACAGCGGCATGGGATGTCATTCCTCCCCGTGCAGTAAGGATTCCATTAGCCACATTCATACCTTCCAGATCTTCAGGTGATG
>JAWOBQ010000027.1:0-17280 GCA_046484255.1 Bacteroidales bacterium
GTCCGGATTAGGATATCCAAACTGGCAATAGTCAAAATAATGATTATCAGGGATTATATGATGGATCATAAAGTCAACCCTTTGATTAAAAAAAATCCGCGCGATCACTTTGACCTTTTCGGCCTCCAGATAACGGGAATATATCAGGTCTTTGGTTTTCCAGTTCATAATACCGGCACCAGTGGAAAAAACAAGATAATCAATGGGAAAATCCGGAGAAACTAATTGCCGGAAAGAATAATAAGAGCGTCCTGTGGCGACTACCCTGATGATACCATTAGTTTCCAGGCCCTTAAGCGTCTTTATATTCGATTCGCTCACCTGTTGTGCATCATTAAGCAAAGTCCCATCCATATCTGTAGCCACAAGTTTTATCATACCGCTTTTTTCCATCTGATAGGTATTAAAAATAACGTTTTACTGATCTATAAATTTTTGATTTTTGATTTTTTTCCTGGCATACACCCTGATCCAGAACAGTTCACATTTAGCATAAAAGCTCGTATCCCCCATGTATCTGTACCTCATTATCATATTCTGAAAACCATTTCCAGGGCCGGTTAAAAAAGCTTATTTTTGATTTCCTGGGGGGGAGATAAAAAATTGCATGCGTATACCGGTCTCCTTTCAGTTTCCACAAATGTACAAAACAATAACCACATTTGAGTCCGGTCTATAAAAGGATAAATTTACTTTTCAACGGCTTTTTGCCCCCAATCCTAAAGGGTGTGAGCCGCTGAACCGGGCATGGCTTTACAAAGCACACAGAAAATGACGAAACGCATTTCATGCAAGCTCTATCGCGAAGAACGGGACCGGTTAAATTACCTTTACGTCATATACAGATCAGCCCCCCTTTAGAGATGGGGCAAAGGTGATTTTCAGCGGCTGTGATAAACTTTATATTTTTAGACCGGACGCAGCTTTTTTTAGCTCAGGAATTTAAGAATTCATTCGGGTAATTAACAACAAGCCCAATTCTATGTAGTGTTTGTCCATAATGTCCGATATCTGCGTTGTTGCTCAAATTTCAAATCCTCATATACGCTAGTATACTGCGGTTTAAAATTTTTTTCACAACATTAATTATTTTAAAAGGTGTTCAAGAGCTCACTTCGTTCGGTTCGCACGCCCCGATAGAAACGGGGCAAGCCTTGATCTCGAACATTATGAACCAAACACTCGACTTTATCGACAGACTCTATGTATCTTTGTAAGATCAATAAAACAGCAAAAAATATGAACCACAACCGATATCAATACCGTTATCTTTACGGGCATATACAGCATATCTTTACTAAAATGGGTTGCAGCGAGGCAGATGCCCATATTTGCGCTTCCGTATTATTATCCGCCGATTTACGGGGTATTCCTTCCCATGGCATAGGACGTTTAAAGGAATATTATTTGATGTGGCAAAAGTCGCGCATCAACACAAGTCCGGCAATAAGGGTTACTCATGAGCTTCCCACCACAGCTGTTATGGATGCAGACCGTTCCTTCGGTGCCGTTTCAGGTATTCAGGCTATGGATTTGGCAATTCAGAAGGCACAGGATTTTGGTTCAGCCTGGATTTCAGTCAGAAACTCCACACATTTTGGTATTGCCGGCTATTACGCTATGCAAGCGCTTGAGCATGATATGATCGGCATTTGCATGACCAATGCGAATCCGCTTGTAGCCCCTACGTTTTCTATTGAGCGTATGCTGGGCACTAATCCCATTGCTGTAGCTGTTCCGGCAAACAAATATCCCCCTTTTGTAGCAGATTTTGCCACATCGCCCATTGCCAGGGGGAAGTTAGCCATCAAAGAACGGGAGGGGGAAGCGGTTCCCTATGGTTTCGTACAGGATCCGGGAGGAAACCCAAGTACCGACCCGGGAATTATCACCCGTGGGGGCTCTATTCTCCCGTTGGGCAGCGATTACGAGCATGGAAGCCATAAAGGATATTGCATGTCGGCGATTGCGGATATCTTCTCTGCGGTACTGTCGCGGGCTAACTTTGGCCCTTTTGTACCTCCTCAGGTCGCTTATCTTAAAGAAAAAGAACATATGCCCGGCAAAGGACTGGGCCATTTCTTTGGCGTGATGCGGATTGACGGCTTTCAGCCCCCGGGCGAATTTAAAGCTTATATGGATCACTGGATAAAAACATTTAAAGAAAGCAGGCCTTTGAAAGGACAAAACGAAGTGCTGGTGCCGGGAGAACCAGAATACCGCTGCGAAAAGGAATACCGCGACAAGGGCATCCCGGTGGCTCCTGCTGTTATTAAGGAGATCAATGAAATTTACCAAAAACTGGATCCGGAATTTAGCTTATGAGTAAGCCGCTTTTGGGAACATTATGAATGAGTCTGCTCTAAATGGATAAGTCTGGTCTAAAAACACAGGATTTATTACAGCCGCTGAAAATCAAATGGTCGCAATTTATACCGGACACATGGATGCTTATAACAGCAGCCTTCAACCCGGCGTACTTGCCCTTGTATAAACGATAAACAACTGTTATTGAACAATCTCCTTTTGATCATAAAACAAAGGTTTGTCCCGAACCCCTTCTATTCCCTGTTTCTTAATTTCTTTAATATTTCTTGCTTCCAAAGGTCTTCCGGTTTTGCACAATCTATCCATTGGATATCCTGATCTCTTTTCAGCCAGGTCATTTGACGTTTGGCATAGCGCCTGGTTTGGGTTTTGATATTTTCTACCGCTTGATCCAGGGAGATTTGTTCCCGGAGATACAAAAACAGCTCATTATACCCGACGGTTTTCAGTGCATTCATCTCCCTGTAAGGGAATAATCTTTTAGCTTCTTCCAGCCAGCCTTGTTTCATCATTTGCTCCGTTCTTTGATTAATACGTGTTTTCAACACTTCTCTTTCCCAGAGCAGTCCGAATTTCCGGATGGTAAATTCCCTTTCGGCCGGCATTTTTTTCCGGAAAAAAGAAAAGGGTTTTCCTGTGGCTTCACACACCTCTACTCCGCGTTTCATCCGGTTTGGATTATCTTTATCTACTTCCCGGTAATATTCCGGGTCGTGCTGTTTCAGATACTTGCGCAAATATTCCAGCCCTTTCATGCGGTAATTATAGTCTACTTTATTGCGTAAATGGTCAGGTATATCCGGCATTTCATCAATCCCTTTACAAACAGCATCCACATATAACCCGGATCCTCCGGTTAATATGACAAGATCATATATTTTAAATAATTGATGGATTTTTTGCAGGGCATCCTTTTCAAAGCGGTAAACATTATAATGATGCAGTATAGAAAGGTGGCCCACAAAATGGTGGGGAACAGCCTGTAATTGTTCATCCGAAGGCACAGCTGTTCCAATTTTCATCTCTTTATAAAACTGTCTGGAATCGGCGGAAATAATTTCCGTATTAAGATGTTTCGCCAGGGCTATGCTCAGGTCAGTTTTCCCTGAAGCCGTAGGTCCGCTGATCACGATCAGTGTTTTTTTTGCCTTATTCATCAGGCTGCGTGTTTTCGCTCTTTGGTTTAATCGGTTCCAGGCCAATTTCTTTGGCTTTTTTGAGCATAAAGTCATAAGCCTGCTCATAGGTACCATTTATTTCACCATCGAGAATGGCCTCGCGTATTGCGCTTTTAATAATGCCTACATTTTTGGAGGGCGGGATCCCGAATGTTTTCATAATAAGATCGCCGCTAATCGGTGGCTGCCAATTCCTCAAGCGGTCTTTTTCTTCCACCTCTTTCAATTTTTCTTTAACATGCTTAAAATTGCCGCGATATTTTTTCACGCGATTCTGATTTTTCGAAGTAATATCTGCCTTACACAACTTCATCAAATCATCAATATCATCTCCGGCCTCAAAAAGCAGCCGGCGCAAGGCTGAATCGGTAACTTTATCCTCTACCAATTCAATAGGCCGTAGATGCAGATAAACCATTTTTTTCACAAACCTCATTTTATCGTTAAGCGGCATTTTCAGACGCTTAAAGATTTCCGGCACCATTTGGGAGCCCACGACTTCGTGTCCGTGAAATGTATATCCGCTCCGGGAAGTATACTTTTTGCATATTGGCTTTCCGATATCATGTAGCAGCCCGGCCCAGCGCAACCACAAGCCGGCATTTTCCGCAGCCAGATTATCCAGCACTTCAAGCGTATGCTTAAAATTATCTTTATGCGTATGTTTTTCTTTTTTCTCTACCCCTTTCATTCTAACGATTTCAGGCAAAAATTGCTGCAACAAGCCGGTATTCATCAATAAACTGAATCCTTTGGAGGGATGCTCCGCCATTATGATCTTATTAAGCTCATCTACAATACGTTCCCGTGAAATAATATTCAAGCGTTCGGCATTATCAATTAATGCCTGATAGGTTTCCTCTTCGATCTGAAAGTCGAGTTGAGTGGCAAACCGAACAGCTCGTACAGCACGCAGAGGATCATCCGAAAATGTACGCCCCGGTTCCAGGGGTGTTTTAATAAGCCGCTGTTCAAGGTGCTTTCGCCCGTGAAAAGGATCGGCCAACTCACCGAAAGTCGAAGAGTTCAGGCTAATCGCCATTGCATTAATAGTAAAATCACGCCTTAACTGGTCATCCTCCAACGTGCCGTCTTCTACTACAGGCTTACGGGAATTGCGGCTATACGACTCCTTCCGGGCGCCTACAAACTCAATCTCCAGTTCGCCCCAATGAAGCATAGCCGTGCCAAAATTTTTATAAATACTTACTTTGATGTCCGGTCCTAAAAGCCGGGCCACCTTTTTCGCTAATACGATCCCACTGCCTACCGCCACCACATCAATATCTTTGGTGGGTCGCTGCAATATACTATCCCGCACATAACCCCCTGTAACATAAGCCGGATAGCCCAGCTCATCTGCAGCAGCACTGATCTTTTCAAATATTTTATGTTGAATGGATTCTTTCAGATTCATCACGTGCAAAGATATAATATTCCCCCCAATCACAGGGCAATGGAAATACAAATACGCCCCCGAAAAACTCCATGAGTCCGGTCTAAAAACACTAAATGTATCCCAGCCGCTAAAAATCAGCTTTACCCCTTCCCTAAAGAAAGGCTGATTTTCAGTGGCTTCACCCTTTAGGGTTCGGGGTAAAAAGCCGGTGAAAATCAAATGTGCCCTTTTTAGACCGGACTCCTCCATGATTAATGCTTTAAACAACTCCGGAACACCATTAAAAAACGCAGGTGACACAACAGTATCGCAAAAAACAGAAATCTTACAAAACTCCCCATCACAATCTCCCGGGAACCGGAAAATCAAGGACGCACAATTGCAAAGTCGCCACTTTTCTGTAACTTAATAATAGTAGAGGCTTTCACTTCATTCATCGACTTATGATATAACTCAACCACATAATCAACGTTTTTCAAAATGCTCGGGGAGATCATATTAAAGGTAAGCGGGCTATTATCTCCGGAAAAATTAGCGGAAGTAGAAACGATTGGTTTTCCAAACTCTTCTATCAGGCGCCTGGAAAATTCATCATTGGTTACCCGGATGGCTATGGTATTGTTTTCCGTAATCAGGTTTTTAGCCAGGTTCCTGGCGTGATTATATATTATGGTTAATGGCTTTTGATAATTATCAAGCAAATCCCAGACAATTTCCGGCACATCCTTTACATAGTCCGGTATCTGGGCTCTATCACTCAGCAAAACAATCATGGTTTTTTGCTTTGAGCGT
This sequence comes from Bacteroidales bacterium, assembly GCA_046484255.1. Taxonomy (GTDB): domain Bacteria; phylum Bacteroidota; class Bacteroidia; order Bacteroidales; family PWNQ01; genus PWNQ01. Next base: position 5,698 of record JAWOBQ010000027.1, read on the forward strand.
TGCTTTAATTTGTAAATACGATTTACCGCTTTTAAATTGGTCGCATCACATCCAATCCCCCAAATCGTATCGGTAGGATAAACGATGATACCGCCTTCCTTTAAAACCTTTTTCGCTTTTTGTATTTCTTCTTCTATTTTCTTTTCATGATTCTCCATAGCAATAAAACTTCCTGCTTATAAATGTAACACAAAACAAAAACCCTGCCATCCTCTGCTAGTATTCGATTAAACATGAGGCCGGTCTAAAAACACTAAATCGTTCACAGCCGCTAAAGATCAACTATCCCCCATCCTAAAGAATGGTTGATTTTCAGTGGATTCACCCTTTAGGGTTCGGGGCAAAAAGCCGCTGAAAATCTAATGAACCCTTTTTAGGCCGGACGCAAATATATATATACTGCATATTTATAAATTTATATGTATAAGGCCGCTATAAACACACAAATGTTGCACAATAGCTAAAGATCATCGTTGCCAAAACCTAAAAGATAACTGACATTCTGAGGATCTCCTCTGAGATACAGGGCCAAAAGCCACTAAAAATAAAACTTTATCTTTTCAGACCGGCTTTATATATGCAGGATTAATTTTTCTTTTACGAACTTAATCGCACTTAAGTTGCTGAATCTTTCAAAAAATTCTGCTCAGCCACTGCTATAAATCACGGATTCATATTATAATGAGCTTAGTACAGATAACGATTAATGATAAAGCACAAGCTTTTTAGTAAAGCCTTCACATCCCCGGGCATTCAACCGATCCCTGTATAATAGCAGGTTCTTGCCCCCCGCAAAAAAATAAAGAATGATCATTTGATCCTGTGCTCATTCAATTCTTTCCGGGGATAATTGTTTAACCAACTGGGCAACCGATATATTTTCAGCACACATAAAATGTTTCTCAGGGCATTTTCGATACCCATGCAATCCGCATGGCCTACAACTCAGGGGCTCCTGCACTTCCACCACTTTGCTTTGCTCTGACAACGGGCCAAAGCCAAAAGCGGGGACGGTAGAGCAAAAGATAGCGGTTACAGGGGCATTAACGGCAGAAGCCAGATGGAGCGGTGCCGAATCATTCACATAATTCATCCGTGCATCTTTCATTAAAGCAGCAGTCTCAAGCAAGTTAAGCTTTCCAGCCAGATTCTCTATTGTCAGCCCGTTAACAGATGTCCTTATATGTTCGCACTGATCAAAATCGGAAAGTGCCCCCAACAAGTAAACCTTATAGCCAGGGTCTATCTGATCCAGAAATTCAATCCATTTTCTGCCCGGGAACTGTTTGGTAAACCATACAGAAGCGGGGGCTATGCAGATATAGTCTTTCGTTTTATACCCCGACACGTTCTTTATATGTTTTTCAAGTGGGTAAAGCTTCGGCTGCTTAACACGAATTTTGGTTATATCTTCAATAAGCCGGGCATTGCGATCCACTTCATGCTTTTGGTCTTCTCCAATACGATGGGCTATTTTTACATCATAAACTGAAGAGAAAGGATTTTTATCAAATCCGGCTTTCACTTTTGCTTTAGCGCAACAGGATATGACCCCCGAAGAAGCAAAGCGGTGCAAATTAATAAGACGATCATATTTAAAGCCTCTGATTTGCCGGATCAGCCTGCTCAGTGACGCGATCTTATTGCCGGATTTATCCCAGACAAAAAGTGTATGAATATAAGGGTGGCCTTCAAACAGGCCCTGATTTCCTTTCCGCACAAGCAAGTCGAGTTTGGCTCCGGGAAAGTTCAGCTGTAATTCTTCCAGCAACGCCGTAGCAAGTATTGCATCTCCAATAAAAGCTGTTTGTATCACCAGAAAGCGTTGTTCCATTACACGGCAACATTAAAATCCCTTAACACCTCATTCAGGGATGTTTTCTTATTTGTACTATCTTTTCGTTTACCGATGATCAATGCACAAGGCACCTGATAGTCGCCGGCAGGGAATTGTTTTGAGAAAGAGCCGGGAATTACTACTGAACGTGCCGGGATTCGCCCCTTATATTCTACGGGCTCTTGCTCCGAAACATCAATTATTTTAGTAGATTGCGTGATCACCACATTCGCTCCCAGCACGGCCTCTTTCTCTATTCTTACACCTTCTACAATTATGCAACGCGACCCGATAAAACAATTATCTTCAATAACGACAGGCGCTGCCTGTATGGGCTCCAGCACTCCGCCAATGCCTACACCCCCACTGAGATGCACCCCCCGGCCGATCTGCGCACAAGAACCCACTGTTGCCCAGGTGTCTACCATACTGCCCTCATCCACATATGCACCTATATTCACATAGGAAGGCATCATAATAACCCCTTTGGAAATATAAGCACCATAACGCGCTATAGCATGAGGAACTACACGAACACCCTGTTCTTTATAGTTGGTTTTTAAAGCCATTTTATCATGGAACTGAAACGGACCCACATCGGTAACCTCCATTTTGCGGATCGGAAAATACAATATTACGGCTTTTTTTACCCACTCATTCACCTGCCAGCCTCCCTTTACCGGCTCTGCTACCCGCACAAAACCCCTGTCCAGTAAATCCAATACCGCTTCTATAGCCAAACGTGTCTCCTTGTCGTTCAGCCGGGAACGATCATTCCAGGCCGCTTCTATAATGTGCTTATATGATTCCATGCTTATGCTTTTTAAAAATAAAAACTTCTCTCCTCCCAACAATGTGTCCGGTCTATAAACCCAAAGTTTTTTACTGCCCCTGAAAATCAACGTTGCCCTATCCCTAAAGAGTGGCTGATTTTCAGTGGATCCACCCAGGGCCTGGAGCAAAAAGCCGCTGAAATCAAATGTACACTTTCCAGACCCACCCAACAATACTATTCCTTTTCCTGCAAAATTACAGCATTTTTCATAACCCCCTATAAAATAAAAAAAAAGGGAAATCAAGTCATTTCTCCGGGCTTTTCCCGACCCGGCTATTCTTCTTTGCGCGTATCGCTTTTATCGTCTTTCTCTTTTGCAGCTTCCTTATCTTCCTTTTCAGCTTCCGTTTCTTTCATTTCTTTTTGAGCTTCCTTGTCTTCCTTTTCTTTTTCAGCTTCCGTTTCTTTCATTTCTTTTTCAGCTTCTTTGTTCATTTCCTCAATAAAACCCATCATCCCGGCCTCGTGCAGATAATTATACCATTTTACAATCTTTTTGATATCTGATATATAAACCCTATCCTCATCATATTCCGGAACAGCTTTCTGCATCAACGCTTTCAAGTCAGCGGGAGGCGCCTTATGTGATGGAGCTTTTTCACCTCCGTTTTTTTCATATATACGCTTAAAAACTTCTTTAAGAGGCATATCTTCCGTTTCCGTAAAAATACTGATTTCTTCCAGAGAACTTACCGCATCAGTCGCATAGACGGGAAAGCGCTTACCGTCCTGCAAAGATTCAACTATAATGCTGCTTTTCGCCTGGGCCACCAATTTAAAAAGCCCGCTTTTCCCAGTTACTGCTAAAACATCTGTAAGGTCCTTCATATGTTCAAATTTTATAAAATTCTTTATGTCAATTATTTTTATATATCCATTTATACCCACGCATGATCAGTAGCCGAGCTATTGCCCTAAAGCGTGAAGACAAAAATACAATATTGAAATAACTATTAGAGAATATTCTTATTTTAACAAGATATAATTTTTAAAATCCCCGGCTTCCGTCATTCCGGGAATATTATGCTTAATCCATGTAAAAACTCTGTTTTTCAATTTTTCGTGTTTATGTTTGGGGCGGTTAGCGTTTGGCAGACCGCCATACTGTAATTGATCTTTCCAGTCGAATTTAGCTATCCAATGCCGCATAACTTCAGGGTGGCTTCCTTTAAACTCCTTCAATAAGTTTAACGGTCCATAATCAAATTGAGCACGTCCGGGGATTTCTAAAACCTTCCGTTCCTGGGTTCCTTTATGGATCCCTGCCAGCGCCTGGGTTTTATTTTTCATCAAATGTGGGGGCCTCACCCATCCATAATGATAAACCCAGGCATCCAGTTCTTTTACTTTCAACTTAAAAGTTCCTTGCTGCCGGCGATAATTCAGCCCATCAAACTCTGGTATCCGGCGGAACGACTGAGCCGATTCCCATGAATGAATATCTTCACGGTTCCTGATAATGCGGATTTCCTTTTTGTACCAGCTATGCCCTGTATGATAATGATAATAATCGCCCCAAAAATGCACATACTTCAGCAGCATCCCTTCCACTTCTTTATCTTCCAGGTGTTTACGACATCCCTGTTCAATCACCGGCAAATACTTTTCATGGATAACCTCATCGGCCTGCAGATAAAGCAGCCAGTCTCCACTGCAATGCGATTTGGCAATATCCGTTTGATGGGCATTTTCCATGCCACGCGGGTACTTTTCCAGATCCCAAACGGTGTCGATAATATGTATCTTCTCTGACCCGATTCCCTGAATCATCTCACGAGTTCTGTCATCCTTATCACCATCGCCCACTGCTATGACAAATTCATCCACAAGAGGCAACACAGACTGTATTACAGCTTTTATGGGATAATACAACTTATCCGCATTCTTCACCATCGAAAATCCACTTATTTTCATGCTCATGGGTTATTCCCTGTTTTGGTAAAAAGCCGCTGAAAATCAAACAGGGCTTTTTAGACCGGACTCATCTATACAATCAAATACTTCATTATGCCGGGCTGAAAAAACTCAATTGCTATGAGTTCCCGCCACGCAACACTAATTTTCCAATGGTATTGCCATGGAAAACAAGCTTACAATTTCTGATAAAGAACCGCGGCAATGCAAGCCGGAGATCTCAGATGGAACCCCTCTTCATTGAACTTTATGGTTTGAACAGCGCGTATTAAGGACATTTTCTATTTGAGTTTATCAATTTGCAATTGAATAAGGCGGATCTTCTCTTCCGCATCCGCTTTTTTCTTTTGCTCTTTTTCCACTACTGTTGGGGGCGCATTATTTACAAACCGCTCATTTGAAAGCTTTTTCAAAACCCCCTTAAGAAAACCCTGCTGGTATTCCAGTTCTTTTTTCAGATTTTGCAGATCCTCTTCTTTATTAACACTTCCTTCAAAGGGGACAAACATTTCCGTGGAACGCACCAGGAACTGCAAGGCATTCTCCGGTATATCAGCTTCTGTTTTAAGCTTATCGAGGTTCGCCAGTTTTTTCACCACTGCTTCAAATTCAGCCACGGTGTCCTCCTGTTTTCCATTTATATAAAGGCTTAACGGTTGTTTTTGTGAAATATTTTTATTATTTCTCAGGTTCCTTAAGGCCATCACTATTTCGCGGGCAAAACTAAACCGTTCCAGCAAAGCTTTATCATAAGCGGAGGCTTCAGGCATTTGACTCACCATTACCGATTCTCCATTATTTCGTTTCTGCAGGGTTTGCCAAACTTCTTCCGTCAAAAAAGGCATAAAGGGATGCAACAGCTTCATCAGCTTTTCAAATATTACGATAGTCTGATCCATGGTTTCTGCATCTAATTGTTTCTGATAATCAGGCTTAACCATTTCCAGATACCAGGAGCAGAAATCATCCCAGACCAGGCGATACGTTGTCATTAAGGCATCCGAGATACGGAATTTACTAAAATGGTCGTCTATTACTTCAATCTGCTGAGCCAGGCGATTCTGCATCCAATTTACCGAAACGGCATTTTTTGTCGTTTGATTCATCTGTTCATCCACCTTCCATCCTTTAAGCAGTCGCATGGCATTCCATATTTTATTGCTAAAGTTCCTTCCCTGCTGGCACAAAGCCACATCAAAAGGCAGATCATTGCCCGCCGGGGAAGTCAGCAACATTCCAACCCGGACACCATCTGCCCCGAAGCGTTCAATCAGCTTTAAGGGGTCGGGGGAATTGCCCAACGACTTCGACATTTTTTTTCCTTGCTTATCGCGCACAATGCCCGTGAAATACACATTTTTAAAAGGTTTTTGCTGCCGGAACTCATATCCGGCCATAATCATGCGGGCAACCCAGAAAAACAAGATCTCCGGAGCGGTCACCAGATCATTGGTGGGGTAATAATAACTGATCTCCGCATTGCCCGGCTTGCGAATTCCGTCAAACACCGTGATCGGCCATAGCCAGGAAGAAAACCAGGTGTCCAGCACATCCTCATCCTGCCGCAGATCTTGCGGTAAAAGCTCAGGATCATACTTGCGGCGTGCTATTTCCAATGCCTTTTCCTTCGATTCAGCCACAACCACATCTCTCTGTGGCGTATAATAAGCCGGAATGCGTTGCCCCCACCACAACTGCCGGGAAATACACCAATCACGTACATTTTCCATCCAATGACGATACGTATTTTTGAACTTCGAGGGATAGAAACGGATCGTATCATTCATCACATTATCAAGAGCCGGCTTAGCCAAATCCTCCATCTTCAAAAACCATTGCAGCGATAACTTAGGCTCTATAACCACATTGGTACGCTCAGAATAACCTACCTTATTGGTATATTCTTCCGTTTTTAGTAAAAATCCTTCCCGATCTAGTGCTTCCACCATTTTTTTGCGAGCCTCGAAACGGTCTTCCCCGATAAAAAGCTCAGCCCTGGCACTCAAACTGCCATCATCCTCAAAAATATCAATGATCTCCAGCTTATGGCGAATTCCAATTTGATAGTCATTCTCATCATGAGCCGGTGTAACTTTCAAAGCCCCGGTACCGAATTCCATGTCCACATATGTATCTTCTATAACCGGTACCGAACGATTCACCAAAGGCACAATCACCCTTTTCCCCTTAACATGTGTAAATCGCTCATCGTCAGGATTAATACAAACCGCCGTATCGCCCAGAATAGTTTCCGGCCTGGTAGTGGCGATGGTTACATGCCTGTTACTCTCTCCTTCGACCGGATAATTCACATAATACAAAGCCGAAGATTCCTCCTTGTAGATCACTTCTTCATCAGACAAAGCCGTCAGCGCTTCCGGATCCCAGTTTACCATCCTAACACCCTGATATACAAGCCCTTTATTGTATAAGTCAATAAACACTTTGATCACCGACTCATACATACCGGGATCCATGGTAAACTTCGTGCGTTTCCAATCACAGGAAGCGCCAAGCCTTTTCAGTTGCTCCAGGATAATCCCCCCGTGTTTCTCTTTCCATTCCCAGGCATGCTCAAGAAATGCTTCTCTGCTCAGGGCAGACTTTTCGATCCCTTCGCTCTTTAACTTTTGCACTACTTTAGCCTCGGTAGCAATAGAAGCATGATCTGTTCCCGGAACCCAGCAAGTATTCTTGCCCTGCATCCGCGCCCGGCGAACCAATACATCCTGAAGCGTATTATTAAGCATATGCCCCATATGCAATACCCCCGTAACATTAGGTGGGGGGATCACCATAGTGTATGGCTCCCGCTCATCTGGTTCCGAATGAAAAAATCCACGGGACATCCAATACGAATACCATTTCGCTTCCGTCTTTTCAGGATCGTATGTTGAAGAAATTTGCATAGTATACTGTATCGTTTTTGTTAATTTTCCGGTTCCAAAAATAGTAAAAAAACACTTTATAAAAAGCAGTTAAGAGTCCGGTCTAAAAAGGTCACATTTGATTTTCAGCGACTTTTTACCCCGAACCCTAAAGGGTGAAGCCGATGAAAATCAGCCTCCCTTTAGGGGTGGGTAAAGCTGATTTTTAGCGGCTGGGATACATTTAGTGTTTTTAGACCGGCCTCAGTTAAGCATGAGTTCAGTAAGGAAAACAATTTCCATACCAGTATCCCGTTTTACGTTTTGTGATCCGAAATAAAGCCAGAGCATTATTGGGGGTAGCCGTAAAAAATCGGATGACTTTTTCAAAAACCAACTGTTGAAAAGTAATTTTCCCCTGCTCAATATCCCATAAGCAGATTACGTATTTTTACCAGACAAATTATATGAGTCCGGTCTAAAATGGTCACCTTTGATTTTCAGCGGCTTTTTAAGCCTTAAGCGAATATCCACAAAAGCATAAAACACTGCTTTGGCACAGATCGAAAAGAACGTAAATAATTATAAATCAGAAATATATATAATTTTACATAAATAAACAAAGCATGCTTTTACAAAACACCCAACACGATAAGCAAACGTATTGCATGCAAGTTGTAACCCGGAGCAGGGGTTAACACCTAACCTGTTAACAAAAAAACCAGAAACATGAATCACGTAAGGATATTGATTATCAGCATATTTTTAACGACTATTACTTTATCGGTATTTCCGCAGCGAACCGCTACATATACTCCTCCTGAACAGTTATATAACTCTGCTTTGGAATTATTTCACAAGCAAAAATACGGGGCTGCTCAGAAGCAGTTCATTCAAGTAAGCGAACAGATCACGGCCCCTTCCTCGATAATGCGTGCCAGTGCAGAATATTATGCTGCACTCTGTGCGCTGGAGTTGTTCAACGAAGATGCCGAAGAAATGCTTAGCAGTTTTATTGAAGCCCATCCGGAACATTCAAAAGTGCGGATGGCTCATTTTCAAATGGGACGTTTATATTACAGGAAAAAACGATACCGCCAGGCGATCAGAAGCTTTGAAAAAGTTGACGAGTATGATCTAACAGGCAACCAAAGCGATGAATACAACTTTAAAGCAGGCTATGCTTATTTTATGACCAATCACTATGAAGAGGCCAAAAATCATCTTTATAAGATCATCAACCAAGACAACCGCTACCATGATCCGGCAAATTATTATTACGCCCATATCGCCTATGAAAACGAAAAGTATGAAACAGCCCTGAGCAGTTTCAATAAACTAATGGAAAACGAGATCTTCCAACCCGTCTTACCCTATTATATTAGCCAGATCTACTATAAACAAGAGAAATATGACAAGCTTCTGGAAGTAGCGCCAAATCTTCTTGATAAAGCCACCGAAAAGCGTAAGCCCGAAATCGCACGCCTTATAGGAGATGCATATTATAATAAAAGGGATTATCGAAAAGCCCTTCCCTTTCTGCAGCAATACCATGAATCAGCCAGGCGCTCAACCACACGCGACGACCACTACCAAATGGCTTATACCTATTACCGGACAGGCAATTACAATAAAGCCATAAAGGAATTCGACAAGGTAACTACAAAAAATGACAAAAAAGCTCAAAACGCTTATTATCATATGGCCGATTGCTATTTAAAAACCGGGCAAAAAAAGTTTGCCTATAATGCCTTTCTATCTGCCTACAAAAGTGATGTGGTCGCAGAAGTATCGAAAGATGCTCTTTTTAATTATGCCAAGATTGCCTATGAAATGTCGTACGATCCTTATAACGAGGCTATAAACGCTTTCCAAAAGTTTATCAGGGAATTTCCTGAATCCGATCGCATAGACGAAGCCAACAGTTATCTGGTAAAACTTTTTCTGTCTACAAAAAACTTCCGCAGAGCTTTGCAAGCCCTGGAAAAAATAGATGATAAAAGTACCGATTTGGAGATCGCCTATCAACAAATAGCGTATTCCCTTGGTGTAAAGTTATTTAATAACAGGGAAATTGAAAAATCCATCGAGCTGTTCCAAAAATCAATGCAGTATAATTACAGCAAAGAACTATATGCCAAATCTCTATACTGGACAGCGGAAGCCCGGTATCGACAAGGCAACTATGAACAAGCCATTGAGAATTATAAAGAATTCCAGGTTACTTCAGGATCTTTCCGTTTACCCTATTATAATGAGTCGAATTATCATATCGGCTATGCACATTTTAAAACAGATCAAATCAATAAAGCATTAACTGCCTTTCGCAAATATCTGCACAATGCAGAATCTGAAAATGAAAAACGAATTAACGACGCCACACTCCGAACGGCCGACTGTTATTATACGCTTAAGCGCTATGATGAAGCCATAGAGAAATACGATGAGGCCATCTCCCTGGAATCCCGGGATACCGATTACGCAGCTTATCAAAAAGCTATCGCACAAGGTGTTACAGGAGATTTCCAGGGAAAAACGACCACCCTGAAAACCTTGATAACCAGTTTTCCCACATCAACTTATGCTGATGATGCTACCTACGAGCTGGCCAACACCTATCTGATTATGGATGATAATCAACAGGCCTTACAATATTTTAATCACCTCATCGAAAACTACCCTCACTCGGACAAGCTCGTCAGATCCATGCAGAAAAAGGCACTGGTGTACTATAACACTGATAATTATGACCTTGCCCTGAACACCTTCAAAAATATACGGGATAAGTATCCGGGAACAAAAGAGTCCAAAGAAGCATTGGTAAGCATCCGGAATATCTATACCAACATTAATAAACCGGAAGAGTTCTTTAACTATGCCCGGGAAAATGCTATTCAACTATCTACGGATGAACAGGATTCCACCATGTTCTATGCGGCTGAAAAAATTTACATGGACAATGATTGTGAAAAAGCCATCCCCAGTCTTCAAAAATACCTGGATAAGTATTCGAGCGGTATTTTCGCCCTCAATGCCCACTATTACCTGGCCGATTGCCTGTACCGCCAGGGAAATAAACAAGAAGCCAAACCCCATTACCAGATAATCGCCGACACCTCCATGACAAACTACAAAGAAGAGGCCGTATTAAAACTGGCCGGCATCAAATATAATAACAAGGAATTCAAAGATGCCATCACATATTATCAAAAACTGGAAAAGATATCTTCTTCCAAGAAAAACATCCTTGAAGCCCGAAAATGGAGTATGCGGGCTTATATGAAGATTGAAGATTACCAGCAAGCCATTCAAGCGGCCCGAAAGCTAAAAGAATCTGAAAAAGTCTCATCCCAATGGATTAATGAGGCCTATATGACTATTGGAAAATCTGCCCTGGAATTAGACAGCATCTCAACAGCGAAAAAAGCTTTTGATTATCTTACTGATAACCTGAACAATGAAATGTCGGTAGAAGCAAAATACCTGACCGCTGAGATCCAATACCAGGAAGGAGATTTAGAAGAATCTGAAAGCCTGCTCTTTGAGATCATTAACCAGGTGCCTTCCTATGATTACTGGATCGCCAAAAGCTTTATTTTGATCGCCGATATTTACCGGGAACGCGATAATATAATACAGGCTAAAGCTACACTGCAAAGTATAATCGAAAATTATCAGGTTGATCCTTCAAGCAGCAAACCGAACCTTGTGGACATTGCGGAACAAAAATTAACCGAAATAACTGAAAAGGAAGAAGAGGAAGAAAAACCTTCCGAACAGGAAGATATAGAGCTCGATTACCAGGGAAAGGAAGAGTCCTCAAAGCTATTTGAACAGCAAAATGAGACTGAAGAACCAATAGAAGAATAATATATGAACGGGGTAAACCTTGATCTCGAACATTATGAATCAAACACTCAACTTTATGGACAGACACTATATAGAAGGAGGCGTGAGGCGATGATGCGATGATGCGATGAGGCGATGATGTGATGAGGCGATGAGGCGATGATGCGATAATGCGGTAATGAGAGGGTGAGAGGGTGAACTGAGCGAACGAAGAGATTAAGAGAAAAAGCGAACCCCGGTGAAACAGCTCCTAACGTCGCGTTTCACGCCTGCCCTGTTAA
>JAWOBQ010000079.1:0-4788 GCA_046484255.1 Bacteroidales bacterium
ATGGAGATCCGTGATAAGATCATCCATGATCTGGAACGTGGCGGGACATTTATAAAAGGAGAAGGAATGTTTCAGGGTAATGACCGGACTATTATTTTCACGGTGGTCAATCGCCGGGAATTAACCATTCTTCAGGATTTTATCTATCAGATTGATAAAAATGCTTTTATGACAGTCATTAATGCAAACGAGATTTTGGGAGGCGGATTTAAACCGCTGAGCAAGAAAATCGCAGAATCCCCTGATTTTAAGGAATAAAAAGAGATTTCCTAAAAGGATTACCGCTGATACCTCAATTATAAACAAACACTAATTCGTGTTTGTCCATAATGTCCGGTATCTTCGTTGTTGCTCAAATTTTAAATCCTCATATACGCTAGTATACTGCGGTTTAAAATTTTTTTCACAAGCTTAACTATTTTTAAAGGTGTTCAAGAGCTCACTTCGTTCGGTTCGCACGCCCCGATAAAAAAAAACGGGGCAAGCCTTGATCTCGAACATTCTGAATCAAACACTCGACTTTATTGACAGACTCTAATTAAGGTTTTGAAAAGGATATTCAGCAATGCATGCGGGATATCAATATCCCCAATTGCTCCGACCTTCAGGTCGGGGATTAAGGATCAGATCCCTCTCTGTGTAAGAACCCCGGGAACCCTGTTTGATGGGGTCTGATAATTAATTCCGGCTCAGGGATAGTGGTTTAATGGCTTTATGTACAGCCTCTGATCACGTCCATCCCGTTGGCATAGAGCAGGAGGGTCAGCAATAAGATCATGCCGATCATTTGGGCATATTCCATGAATTTCTCGTTGGGTTTTCGCCCTGCGATGATCTCATATATGAGGAACATCACATGGCCTCCGTCCAGTGCGGGGATTGGCAGGATATTCATAAAAGCCAGGATCAGCGAAAGAAAAGCGGTAAGCTCCCAAAAGGATTGCCAGTCCCAGCTTGCCGGGAATAAGCCCATAATGGTGCCGAAGCCGCCCAACCCTTTATAAGCTCCTGTCTCAGGGCTTAAGATAAGCCTGAACTGATCGATGTACGATAACAGCCTGGAGGTGGCGGTGCTAAAGCCTGCCGGAATTGAACGGAGCAAGCTGTATTTTTTGGTTTTATAGGTATAAATGCCCATGCGGTCCAGATCATCAGGAGGAAGAATAGCTGCCTGTACCTCCATCTGCCCATTTTCGGTGATATAAACGTTAAGCTCCCGGAGCTCCGAATCCCTCTCTACGGTAATACAAATGGTGTCTCCTTTGTATTGATCCAGTTTGTGGATTACCTGGTCATAATACTGTATGGGCTCTCCTTCTATGCCGACGACTTTATCTTTTTCCTTTAGCCCCGATTGTTTATTTACCGAACTATCCGGCACCTGCTGAACAAAAAACGGAATCCGGGGGTAGAGGATCAATCCGGCCTTGTTTTCTACCAGTTGGCCGGCAAAGTCTTTGGGCAGATCAATTTGCTTTTGTTTTCCGTCCCGCTCTATGGTTACATGGCTGGCGCTAAGCATATCCCCCATGATTTCGTTAAAGCGTTCCACCGGTTCTCCGTCTACCCGGATTATTTTGTCCCCGTTTTGGAGGCCCATTTCCATGGCAACCGAGTCTGTAACCCATACACCATCAGTAAGGTTTTCTGCAGGAAGATATTTTTCTCCCCAGGTAAAAAGTACAGCGGAATATATCAAAAAACCCAGTAACAGATTAACAAGTACGCCGCCCAACATGATCAATAAGCGTTGCCAGGCGGGTTTTGCCCGAAACTCATAATCTTTGGGAGGTTGCTTCATGGCTTCTTTATCCATGGATTCATCGATCATTCCTGAAATTTTTACGTAACCCCCTAATGGTAACCAGCCCAGCCCGTATTCGGTCTGTCCTTTTTTGAAATTAAATAGCGAAAACCAGGGGTTGAAGAACAGATAAAACTTCTCAACTCTGGTGTTGAATAAACGTGCAAATAAGAAATGCCCACCTTCATGCAAGATGATCAAAATGGACAAACTAAGCAGCAATTGTAAAATTTGAATGACTATTTCCATGTATTTTGAGCTTTATTCAATGTATTTTTTTGTTAATTCTTTAATTCTTGCAGCTGATCGCCGGCGGGTATGGGTATCGGTTTCTACCAGCTCTTCAAAACAAGGGGTTTGGATCAGGGGGCTATTGTTGAGTGCATCTTCGATCACCTCGCTCATTTGGAGGAAGCCGATTTGTTCATTTAAAAAGGCATGCACAGCCACTTCGTTGGCGGCATTAAGCACGCAGGGCATGTTTCCTTCTTTTTCCAGGGCGTAATATGCCAGGTCAAGATTTTTGAATACCTCTCTGCGGGGTTGTTCAAAGCTCAGGTTAGGGTGCTCGGCAAAGCTAAATCTTTTTAATGTATTTTTGATCCTATGCGGATATGTCAGTGCATATTGCACGGGAAGTTTCATATCGGGAAGGCCCATTTGGGCTTTGATAGAGCTGTCTTCAAACTGAACCATGGAATGGATGACAGACTGGGGGTGTACGATCACCTCAATTTGCCGGGGTTTTAGGTCGAAGAGCCATCGAGCTTCGATCACTTCCAGCCCTTTGTTCATAAGCGAGGCCGAGTCGATGGTAATCTTATTGCCCATATTCCAGTTGGGATGTTTCAGCGCATCATTTTTTGTTACGTGCTTAAGGGCTTCCGGGGAGTGTTTCCTGAAGGGCCCTCCGCTGGCGGTAAGGTATATTTTTTCGATGGGGTTATTGCCTTCTCCACAGAGGCATTGGAAGATAGCCGAGTGTTCCGAATCTACAGGCAGAACCATGGCCTTCTTTTCCCTGGCTTTGGATGTCATTAGTTCGCCGGCGACAGCAAAGGTCTCTTTATTGGCCATGGCTACGGTCTTGCCATATTCCAGGGCCTGAAGCGTGGGCTTTAAGGCTACATAGCCTACCAGCGCATTTAAAACCAGGTCTATATGCTCCATCTCTACCACCTGAGTAAGCGAGTCTTCTCCTGCAAACACTTTGATATTTAGTGGACTCAGCGCATCTGACACTTTTTGGTAATGGGCTTTGTTGGCAATAACAACAGTGTCGGGTTTAAATTGCTTTGCTTGAGCAATGAGCAGGGAAACATTGTTTTGAGCACTGAGTACCTCCACAGAAAAAGTGCCGTGCAGGGCGGAGACTACTTCCAGTGCCTGTGTTCCCACAGAGCCGGTACTTCCCAGTATGCAAAGTCGTTTTTTCATGGGCTCTTCCTTTATAGCATGTTTTGACAACGATTTCCGGCCATTACGATCAGAAACTGATGTATTCCCTTGGATTAATCGGATTGCCGTTATGCCAGAGTTCAAAATGCAGGTGCGGACCGCTGGATAACTCCCCGGTATTACCGGATATGGCAATCGGATCTCCTGCTTTTACGTTTTCTCCCTGTTCTTTTAATAACGTAGCATTATGTTTATATACTGAAATAAGGTTGTTCTGGTGCATCAGGGCAATCACATAACCGGTTTCTGTTGTCCAGTTGGCAAAGATAATCCGGCCATCCAGTGTAGCTTTTACAGCTTCATCCTTTTCCCCGGCAATATCTACACCATAATGCCCGGCATCAGGGTTGAACCCGCTGGTGATGCGCCCGCGCATGGGGGAGAAAAAGAAAAAGTTGCGGATGGAAGAGGGATTGTTATAGATGCCTTTCCGGTTCTCCGGCTCATAGTAAATTAAACTATATTGCTCCATCTCCCGGATCTCGTTTCTTAACATGGAATCTTCCCGGCTGCGGTCAAACCGGATATTCTCATAGTTTTTTTTCATTGAGGTGTCCTTTTTACCCCCGGTCGTATCTTGCAATAACTCCGTATTGCCTTCCAGTACATTTTTCAGGTTGTGGACATAGGCGTTCCGGGCTTCAACTACCCGCTCCAGCGAATCCGTACGCTTGATCTGTTCATATAACGACTCCCGGAGCTCAATGTTACTGTAGCCCGGAATATATTGCTTCAATGGCGTATAGGCGATCAGGTAGATGGTGGAGGCGATCAGGAAAACAGCCAGTAAAGCCGCAAATGTGAATACATTCAGGCGGGAAAGACGAAATGACAACTTCTCCTCGAAAGTATCCTCTTGCATGATCACAAGACGGTACTTATGGCGGAAACGATCTATCCATTTCTTTGGATGGCCCTCTTGCTTGTTTTTCATTTCTTTTTATCTTTCCTCTACCCTTTGGATTTAGAACCTGCAAAGATAATTAATTTGATATGGATAGCTCCTTTAAGAGCTGTTAAAATATTCGGAAAAGTATGTGGCTCTCCCTTGAGATCCCCTGAACCTTGAATTGTCGATGGTATATATTTGAGGCTGACCGGAACACGCAAATTGTATCCCCTAGCGGAAAATCAGCTTTGCCTCATCCTTAAAAAACGGCTGATATTCAGCAGATCCCCCTTGAAGGGCCGGAGCAAAAAGCTGCCGGAAATTAAATGGTCTCTTTTTAGACGGGATCCCTGTTTGACAAATATAAATAAATTAGTTATTTTTGCAGAGCAGGTAATATTTGATCATACAATACCTTTAGCAGGGATTTATGATATATTATGAACAATATAAGAGCCCGGTCTAAAAAGGGCACATTTGATTTTCAGCGGCTTTTTACCCCGAACCCTAAAGGGTGAAGCCGCTGAAAATCAGCCTTCCTTTAGGGATGGGGTAAAGCTGATTTTCAACGGCTGTGATAAATGTAGTGTTTTTAGACCGGACTCATATAATATTAAAGACTATGAAAAAGAAATTC
>JAWOBQ010000137.1:0-3244 GCA_046484255.1 Bacteroidales bacterium
TGAAAAAGAATGTATTTCAAATTGCAGCAGCAGTATTATTAGTACTGTCCATGGCATTTTATGCCTGTGACAAAGATGATGATGATGATAACGGAGATAACAACAACAACAACAACAATTCGGAGTATCTTCCGCAAACCCTGACAATGAAAGTAAATGGAACCGAATGGGAATCAGATCCGGACGAGATCACGGGTCGTCTGATAGGTTCAGAGATCTACATTCAGGGGGCAAATAAATCCGGAACCACCAACATTCAGTTGGTTTATGATGGCGTTTGGATGACGGGCACCTACGAGCTTGAAAGAGCATCATTTGATCCGCCCAACTACACCTACACCCTGCAGGATCCGGCGGATGCATCTATCACATTTACAGAATTTACCGTACAAGACTCTGTAAAACAAGACTCAACAATAACCGGCACATTTGAAGCTTTACTGGTAGACCAAACCGTTGCCGGCCATGATACCGTTATTATCACCGACGGATACTTCGAGAATATCTTCTTTAACCGGTAAAAAGCATGGAAAAGGATAAAAAAAAGCAGACTCATAGTGGTCTGCTTTTTTTTATCCTTTTCTAAATTGAGCCCGGTCTAAAAAGGTCACATTTAATTTTCAGCGGATATAATAAATTTTGTGTTTTTAGACCGGACTCTAAGTTCTAACTGAATAAATCAGGAAAGTGTATATTTGTGCTGTCAACAAATCATAAAAACGTCCGGTACTATCCCCTATGAAAGATTTAAGCGACTTATACAGCTCATACACGGGCAGAGCTCCTGAAGCGATCACGCCTCTTCCGCATTCAGGTTCCGGCCGGCAATATTTCCGGATACACGGTACGCCCACCGTTATCGGTGTTTTCAATAATGACAATAAAGAAAACCGGGCTTTTCTTTATTTTGCCCGTCACTTTAAAAAACACGACCTGCCTGTACCTGAAATCTTTGATCACGATTTAGAGAAACATATCTATTTACAGGAAGACTTAGGAGACCGGACGTTGTTTTCATATGTGGAAACGGATAACCGGAAAGGAATATTTACAGCGAGGTTAAGAGGATATTATCAGCAAGTGCTAAAATATTTACCGGTATTTCAAACTAAAGCCGGCGCTACCATAAACTACAATTACTGTTACCCGCGTTCACGTTTTGACCGTCAATCGATGCTGTGGGATTTGAATTACTTTAAATATTATTTTTTAAAACTGGCCGGCATCCCTTTTGATGAGGAGAAGCTGGAAGAGGATTTTCATCGGTTTATGGATTTTTTAAATGAAGCTCCGGCCAACTATTTTTTATACCGCGATTTCCAGTCACGCAATGTTATGATCAAAGACAATCAGGTATATTTTATCGACTTTCAGGGAGGGCGACAGGGAGCCCTTCAATATGACATTGCTTCCCTTTTATATGATGCCAAAGCCAATATTCCCCATGATCTTCGTGAAGATTTTCTGGAGATTTACTTCAATGAATTACAAAAGCATATTGATATCTCCTCCCGCCAATCCTTTTATGATTATTACTACGGATTTGTACTGATCCGTATTATGCAGGCCATGGGTGCTTATGGCTACAGGGGTTTTTTTGAAGGCAAAAAGCATTTTTTGCAAAGCATCCCATATGCTATAGCTAATCTAAAATGGGTTCTTGAAAATCAGCAACTCCCGGTCAAATTGCCCGAGCTGGAATATGCCCTCCAGGCCATCACACATTCACAAAAGCTTCAACGCATCAGCCAACAAAGAACAGAACTCACGGTAGAGATCAATAGTTTTTCCTATAAACGGGGAATCCCTGTAGACACCAGCGGACACGGAGGAGGCTTTGTCTTCGACTGCCGCGCATTGCCAAACCCCGGAAAATATGAAGCCTATGCCATGTACACAGGAGAAGACGCTCCCGTAATTAACTTCTTGAATGAACAAGCCGAAGTGCATAAATTCCTGGAAAATACCCGGGCATTAGTCCATCAATCCGTGAAAAAATATATTGAACGGGGATTTACACATTTATCCATTAACTTTGGATGTACCGGTGGACAGCACCGGTCGGTCTACTGTGCCAGGTATCTCAGCAAAAAACTAAACGATGAATTTGAACTAACCATTATCCTAAGACACCGGGAACAAGAATAAAACACCAATTTATTAATCCAATATCCAATGGGTTTAAATGCCTTTATTTTTGCCGCGGGGCTTGGCTCCAGGCTAAAACCATTTACCGGGGAAAAACCTAAAGCCCTTGTAGAAGTTAACAACACTACCCTTCTGGAACGTGCGATAAACAAACTGTCACAGGCGGGAATACAAGATATCGTTATTAACATCCATCATTTTGGCGACCAAATACTGGATTTCCTAAACAAAAGGCCGTTTCAAAATGTGAATATCAAAATATCTGACGAACAGGATCTGCTACTGGATACCGGCGGAGGATTGAAAAAAGCCATGGAGCTGCTTAATCCTCAGCACCCTTTTATCGCCTATAATGTGGACATTATTTCCAACATTGACCTTACGGAAATGATACAGTTCCATAAAGCCCGTGCACCCCTGGCTACACTTGCCGTACGCTCCAGAAAATCATCGCGTTATTTACTGTTTGATAACCAAAACCGATTAAAAGGATGGCAAAACAGCAAAACCGGAAAACAAATACTGCTGCAAGATAATCCGAAAACACTCAGAAAACAGGCTTTTAGCGGCATCCAAATCATTCAGCCGGAAATTTTTAAACGAATGCCCGGCAAAAATGTATTTTCTGTGATAGAATTATATTTGGAGATGGCACGGGAATATGATATCATCGCTTACAATCATGACCATTCCGCCTGGTTTGATGTGGGAACGCCGGAAAAATTAAAGCAGGCCGAATCGTATTTAAAAACAACAGAATAAACGTTTATCATTTCCCTATAACCGCAGGCACAGGAATCCTTTTAGTGCCGCAAACATTAAAATGCCGCAGACATGATAATTTTAAACACAGTTCATCCCAAACAAGCAAACCGGAGCGATAGCGGAGGTTTGTGCAGTGAGAAATCCCCTTACGAGCTGTTGCAACGTTTTTTGGTTTTATTTTTTGAATAAATGGTATTCCTTTTTTTACGATAGGTGGTATCATTTAGGGACGGTGTTAAAACATAAACAACAGAAAATAAGTATATTGTAAAAATTTAAACAAATAAACCTGCCATATGCCGGATGGGAATTTCTCAGTTGTTTTTTCCCG
>JAWOBQ010000178.1:0-19942 GCA_046484255.1 Bacteroidales bacterium
TTTTTTATTTAGTGTCTGTCTATAATGTCCGATATCTGCGTTGTTGCTCAAATTTTAAATCCTCATATACGTTAGTATACTGCGGTTTAAAATTTTTTTCACAAGCTTAATTCTATGAGTCCGGTCTAAAAACACTAAATATATCACAGCCGCTAAAAATCAGCTTTACTCCATCCCTAAAGGGAGGTTGATTTTCAGCGGCTTCACTCTTTAGGGTTCGGGGTAAACACCCGATAGAAACGGGGCAAGCCTTGAACTCGAACATTTTGAATCAAACACTCGACTTTATGGACAGACACTATTTAGTATTAAAAAAGTTTGGTTTAAGATGGGGATATTTGATTATCAGCGGGTGCAATAAATTTCGACTTTATAGACCAGGTTCATCAATATAAATCAAATTGTGTTGGTTTTTCAGGATATTGTTCAGGCTTTGGGTTCTGATATTTGAAGGTTCATGGCGTTTTTCACCTTGTTGCTGGTCAGTGCGATCTCCACTACTTCGATCATTTCATTAACGTAGTGAAATTTAAGGCCTTTAATATATTTTTCGGGGATATCATTGATATCTTTTTCATTGTCTTTGGAGATAATGATATCGGTAATTTTCGCTCGTTTTGCAGCGAGGATTTTATCTTTGATCCCGCCCACGGGCAGCACTTTCCCTCTGAGCGTGATCTCTCCTGTCATGGCGATACGCGCTTTTATTTTTTGTTGGGTAAAAATGGAAGCCAGTGCGGTGAACATAGTAATACCTGCAGAGGGGCCGTCTTTGGGTGTCGAGCCTTCCGGGATATGCATATGCACATTCCAGTTTTTAAATATCTGCGGATTCAACTGCAGGGTTTCGCTATGCGATTTCAGGTATTCAAAGGCCAGGTTGGCCGATTCTTTCATCACACTGCCCAGGTTACCCGTAAGGCTGAGTTGCCCTTTCCCCCGGCTGAGGCTTGTTTCCACAAACAGGATCTCTCCGCCTACCGCCGTCCAGGCCAGGCCGGTAACCACTCCGGGTTGTTCTATGGAGGTATATTCATCACGGTTCACTTTTTTAGGACCAAGAACACGGACAAGGTCTTCTGAGCTGACTGTTGGGCTGTACTTTTCCTGTGCCGCGATCGACTTTGCTTTGTTACGGATAATGGAGGCCAGGTGTTTTTCTAAAGTGCGCACTCCAGCTTCGCGGGTGTAGCCTTCAATGATCTGTTCGATAATATCTTTGCGGATCCGTATTTGGTTTTTCCTGACACCATGCCGTTTCAATTGCTTAGGGATCAAATGGCGCTTTCCGATCTCTTTTTTTTCTTCCACCAGGTATCCGCTGATATCGATAACCTCCAGCCTGTCGCGCAGGGCCGGGTGTACTGAACTCAGAGAGTTGGCCGTGGCGATAAACAGCACATTGGAAAGGTCATAATTAATTTCCAGGTAATTGTCATAAAATTCAGTATTTTGCTCCGGGTCAAGGACTTCTAAAAGGGCAGAGGAGGGGTCGCCGCTAAAAGTGTTGCCACTAACTTTATCAATTTCATCCAGAACAAAGACGGGGTTAGACCTGCCCGATTTCTTGATATTTGATAGTATTCGTCCGGGCATCGCCCCGATATAGGTCTTTCGATGTCCGCGGATCTCGGCTTCATCCCTCAGCCCGCCCAATGACATTCTGACATAGGCGCGGTTCAGGGCCCGGGCGATTGACTTGCCCAGGGAGGTTTTGCCAACACCCGGAGGGCCTACCAGGCAAAGAATAGGGGATTCATTGCCCTTTTTTAACTTTAATACGGCCAGATGTTCCAAGATGCGTTCTTTTACCTTTTCCAGCCCGTAATGGTCTTCATCCAACACCTTCTGCGCCTGGGCTAATTCCAGGCTGTCATCCGAAAATTCATTCCATGGCAGGTCGGTCATAAATTCCAGATAATTCAGCTGTATAGAATAATCCGGAACAGCCGGGTTCATCCGGGTCAGACGGTTGATCTCCTTTTCAAAAGCTTCGCCGGCTTCCTTTGGCCAGTCTTTTTTCCCGGCTTTCTTGCGTAATTCGTTGATTGCCTGTTCGTTGGGATTTCCGCCCAGCTCTTCCTGTATAGTCTTTAATTGTTGGTTCAGGAAATAATCACGCTGTTGCTTATCCAGATCTGTTTTTACCTTATCCTGTATCTTGTTTTTTAACTCCTGCATTTGGAGCTCGTTGGAAAGTACACTTAATACATCTTTCGCACGTGCGAAATCATCGGAGGTTTCCAGGTATTTTTGTTTTTGGTGGACATCCACGTTCAGGTTGGAAGCTACAAAATTGGTGAGGAATGTAGGGCTTTCAATGTTTTTGATAGCAAAATTTGCATCTGAAGGGAGCTCGGGCGACTTTTTGATGATCTCTAATGAAATGTCCCGTAATGAATCGATTAGAGCCGTGAAAGTCTTTTCATCAGCACTGTTGTATGTGTTTTTGTGCTCAACGGCAATGCCCTTGAAATAGGGCTCATTCTGGGTGATCTTTGAGAGTTGGAACCGCTTTTTTCCCTGAATGATGGCTGTGGTATTTCCATCCGGCATTTGCAGTACTTTCAGTATCCTGGCTACGGTACCGATCTTGTAAAGATCCTTTTCCTCCGGGTCTTCAATACTAACATCCTTTTGCGCTACTACGCCAATGGTTTTACTTCCTTTGTAGGTATCTTTGATCAATTGGATGGATTTATCACGTCCAACCGTAATCGGGATCACTACGCCGGGGAAAAGAACATTGTTTCTCAGGGGCAGTATCGCTAAAGATTCCGGTACGGGCTCATTTTTCATCGATTCCTCATCTTCCGTTGACAACAAAGGGATCAGCTCCGTTTCCTGCCCTTCTGTTTCCTGAAGAAACATGCTGTTTTGTTCAAATATACTCATATACTTTCCGGTCAATTTGTCAGTTTTATTTCTTTGTAGTTGCTTTTTTCAGTATGCAAAAACTACTTCCTTCTTTGGCAATAAAAATGCCAAAGTTATTCTTTCTCTTCTTCTACATAGTAGATATGTTGCAGGATGCTTTTTTCGGTATCTTCAAGGTTTTTTCCGCGGCGGTTCATCACAATCCGGGCTACCTCCAGTGCTTTTTTCAGGTTATAGTTTTTAAAGCCCTGAGCCCCACCCCAGCTAAAAGAGGGGATAAAGTTCCGGGGAAATCCGGGGCCGAAGATATTGACGTTTACCCCAATTACTGTCCCGGTGTTGAACATGGTATTGATGCCGCACTTGGAGTGATCTCCCATGATCAGGCCACAGAATTGCAGGCCGGTATTTACAAACTGTTTTTCAGCATAACTCCATAATCTGATCTCATCATAGGTGTTTTTCAGGTTGGAGTTATTGGTATCCGCTCCCAGGTTGCACCATTCTCCAATAACGGCCTGCCCCAGGAATCCGTCATGGGCTTTGTTGGAGTAGCCTAAGAAAATGCTGTTATTGATTTCTCCTCCGGCTTTGACATGGGGCCCTAAGGTTGTTGCTCCGTATACCTTTGCATCCATTTTCAAAATAGAGTGAGCACACAGTGCAAAAGGGCCACGGATTTTGGCGCCTTCCATTACCTCGGCCTGCTTGCCGATATAAATGGGCCCCCCGGAAGCATTTAAAAAAGCCCCTTCAACCCTGGCTCCTTCTTCAATAAAAATATCGCCCTGCCCGGTAATTATATTCGTATCACTTATGGGGGCAGAGGTTCTGCCTTTGGTGATATGAAGAAAATCAGATTGTAATAATTCTTCGTTTTTGGTAAAAAGTTGCCATGGCCGCTCAATAAAAAAGGCCTCTCCTTCATAATCATGCTGGCAGTTGAAATTATGGGTGTCCAATTCTTTGCTCTTCAGCGCGATGGTTTTATCCCCCTTCTTTAATACTTCCCGGGGTTTCAGGGCCTTTATGGCTTCTGCCAGCGATTTATCCATTACCACGGCCCCATTTACCAGCAGGTACTCTCCAGCCTCTTTCAGCGGATATTTTTTATGAAGGTAGTCTTCCGTGAGCCAGGAAGCTTTCATACCTAACATTGCTTCACAGCGTTCACCAAGAGTAGTTATTCCGGCACGCAAGCCGGCTACGGGGCGCGTAAACGTTAGCGGAAGTAACTGCTCACGAATTTGTGGATCATCGAATAAAACTAAGTTCATAAGATTATAATTTTATTGATTTTGGAAAATAAATATCAATTATAGAATTTCGTTGTCGATCAATCTAAGCCAAAATAAAATCATCAGACAATTTATTTGATTTTGTGATAACTGCTGACAAAACCGATTACATATATCCGAACATCCTGTCAGGATTACCGGGTTTTTGAAACAAAGTTAGCGTAAAAGCATGAAAAAACAGCTATTGCAGAAAAAAAATCCCGGATTTTATTGAATCCGGGATCAGCTTGTACATCCGATTGTGAATTTTATTCTTCATTTTGCTGTTTGCGTTCCAGATGCTTTTTGTAACGGTTCTTGAATTTGTCTACACGCCCGGCGCTGTCTACAAGTTTCATCTTACCGGTATAAAACGGATGTGATTTATGCGATATTTCAACCTTTACCAGTGGATATTCTTTTCCGTCTTCCCATTTTATGGTTTCCCGGGTTTTGATCGTTGATTTTGTCAGAAACGTATAATCGTTGGACACGTCTTTAAAAACTACAAATCTGTAATCGGTGGGGTGAATTTTTTCTTTCATGGTATTATCCCTTTTTATTTTGGACGGCAAAATTAGCATGTTTTTCCTTAAAAACCAAGCAAAACTAATGGTATTTTTTAATTATTTATCTTTTCTTTTGTAATCTGTGCATCAGTGTCGTTGAGCTTAGGTTTTAGGGCTTCTCCGGGAGGAATGGTTTGGACATAGGATTTGTGATGGATAGAAACGATTTGTTTCAGCATGTTTTTATCCCGTTCGATGAGTTTTTCCAGAGCTTCTTCATTTTCATACCGTTCCATATGGATCACTGCTGTACGTGGATTTAGTGCCGCATCTTCCTTAAAGATCACAAAACCGTTGTCTTTGTTGTGTTCCTTATTGATCAGGTAAATGGATTTATTATATTCAAAGTTGTTGAAATAGGGTGTATGTTGTTTCAGTTCTTTCCCAAAGGGTTCAAAAGCTTCGAAAAGCATTTCGGGTTTGAAGTGGGATGGCAGGTATAGTTTATGTACATTATCAGCTGTGCGCCCAAAATAGCGAAATATATCATTTGCAATATTTTCTATCTGGTTTAGGGTTTCTTTTCCTGTAATGATCCCGGCACTGTGGCTATGTGTTCTTATTCTGCCCGGGTATTTGGAGAAATATTTATGCCATTGTTCATTTCGACCGCCGGGAATCGTGACGATCACTTTATCAAATCCCGCAAGCTTTTGTTTTTTCATTTGCAGTTGTTCTTTAAATCCGGGATGAATAGCAAGCAGAATTTCCACTATGGCCGGCATTAATTTTTCTTCTTTGAACATTTGTTTAACCTGTACTTTGAAACCCGAAAGCAGGGCCGTTGCAGTGTCTTTGAGCCCGTCCAGCGGGGCCAGCCCGGCAGGGACGATCCCAAGCGTTTTATGGGGAAACGCCTGGGGGCTGAACGGCTTCAAATTTTCCACATCGCTTAGCATAAAGGCATTGCTAAGAAGTGCATAGCGTATATTACGCTCTGTAAACCATGGGTTCTCTATGGCTGAATGGGTTATTAGCATATCGAGTTTTTTGGCCAGCTTTTGTTCTGCCTTGCTTAAATGCTTATAACGTGATTCCCCGGTGGCAAGTAGCACATCCCCCAATACTTGTAATCCCTCTGTGATTTGTTTTATCTCCATATAATGTTGTATATTTGTTCATTAATTTGATGTATAGAACCAAAATAGATCTCGTGAAAGGGTTTATGAAGTAAGCGCGGGATATCATAGTAAAAAGATCTTCCATTCTTCTGTTTTGAAACATCCCCATGAGTTTTATCCCCTTAAACGGGGCCGGTCAACTATACTTTTAGCCTTATTCAGCTTGCAGGTAAACAGTACTATTCTTCCGCCTGCAAAATTAATTAAAATATTGGGCAGGTTGTGAACGTTAATACATTTTGAAAGACCCCTTACATGGCAAATACAGGAAAAATATTTTTAATGGGTATATTTTTGATCCTGATGCATCCGGGCTATACCGGGAATGCTTCTGCATCGGATTCCGCCTTTATGGCACGTGAGGATTCGCTGATCAGGTTACGCCGCAGCTCGCTTAATGCGGAAGAGCAGTTTGTGCGTTTTAATATGAATGAAAAGCTTATCGATTATTGGTTTGAGACTTTAAAGATCCGGGGTTCCGAAGATTACAGGTTTGATCGTATGGATTCCATGTACATGGTTACTTCTGCGGATAACAAAGTCCGGATCGTTACCTGGCATATTTTAAATGATAATCTTTCGTATGATTTTTTCGGGATTGTTCAGGCTTATAGTGAAAGCCGGGAGCGGTATGTGGTGTATGAGCTCCATGACAAAACCGGGCGTTTGGATAACCCGGAGTATGAGACCTTACGTAATGGTGAATGGATAGGGTCTATATATTATGATATTATTGAAGTAGAGAGGAGCAGTGGCTTTTTTGACCGTCTTTTTAGCTCCCCGAAGAAGTATTATACCTTATTGGGATGGAACGGCAACGATTTAAAGACAGATATTAAGATCATTGATGTAGGGCGGTTGCAATCCAATGGTGGCCTGGTATTCGGGCATCCGCTTTTTCGCACCAAAGACCCACGGCTACGCAGAATAATTTTCGAATATTCATCCAGGGCTCCGATGTCCATGAACTATGAAAAGCAGTATATTCGTATCGAAGAAAAGGACAAAGACAGCCGTAAGCGGCAGCAGGGGAGGGCCAGGAGAAAAGACCCCCTGCAGGTCTCTAAAGTGCATCAGCGCGATTTTTCGGCTCAGAAAAGAGAAAACCAAAACCAAAAGAAAA
This sequence comes from Bacteroidales bacterium, assembly GCA_046484255.1. Classification (GTDB taxonomy): domain Bacteria; phylum Bacteroidota; class Bacteroidia; order Bacteroidales; family PWNQ01; genus PWNQ01. Next base: position 6,968 of record JAWOBQ010000178.1, read on the forward strand.
GATCAGAACCTGAGCTGGAAGCCCGAAAAATGATCGTTTTTCAACGCCTGATCCCTTTACGCCCGGAACTTGAAGGCATCCCCTCGCAGATTGTTCCTCATCCGGAGGATTATGCGGCATTTGTCTTTGAAAACGGACGATGGAACTATTATGATAATATTGAAGCCTTTAACCGCCCTGATCCAAAATATGATAAATACCAAAGAAACTATGATGATAACTTTAATCTATTCCTGCGCTAATTGGTTGTGTTTCTTGTATCCCTTTAACAACAGAGACTTGTGCTAAAAATCAAATTTCACCGGCTTTATCTCGAAATCCTTTTCCAAAAGCAAATTCAACACCCCATATTCCCCCGGCAGATGAGCTGCACCTACCGCTACAAATACAGGCTTCTCTGCTGTTATCTCAAGCAGCTTTTCGACCCACTTACGGTTCCGCTTGCCCAATAGCTCGTCTTCCTGAGAACCCCACCTGGATTCCATCATTAAAAAATAGAGCCGGTTAATGTTTTGCGCCAAATAGAGTTCTGTTATTTGATTTATTTCACTTTCCAGATCACTTTCAAAAAACATCTCCATTTGTTCTTCTATAGGAATGGATTCAAATATAGAAAGCTGATATTCAATTGTTTCAAGCCCCTTTACCGGTACACCCAGATCCCTGGAAAGGCTGATCAATTCTTGTTCAAAAACTACCGGGTTTTCGAAAATCGCATTAAAAACCATTCCATACGAAACCATGGGTTGCATCTGCGCCAAAAACTCTATTTGTTCTTCGGCAATACCTATATCCAGAAGCTTTTCTTTAAACTCTTCATACGCCTGATCGGACACATAATTTTGCAGTGAGTTTCCGTCCGGGAGCATTATTTTATTCATGAGTTTTTGTTGATCCACTTCCTGAAGGTCTACTTCCTGGTACATCACTTCGGTTTCCCCCAGTTTTTCGCTTATTATTTCAGGCATTGAAAACTCATCTTCCGGCAAAGCATGCATAGTGCCAAAGATATAGGAGGGCTGGTCGAATTCCGGGTGTTTGATCTCCCATAGCAAGGCATTTTCTATTTGTTCCTGGGCCGGGATCGATGCTGCAAAGAATATGGAAAAAAGGCTTAACAGAAGCAGCCGGGCATTACAATTTTTCTTGAATCGAATATTCATAAAAATGATTTTTTGGGATTAGAGGTAATGAATTTTATTGTTTGGGTTGATGTTCTTTACGTAAAAGGTCGTTTATGGTTTTGACCGGGTTAAAAGTAATCAGCGGCACTTCTACAAAAGCCGTATTCCAATCAGCCATGGCGCCATTCCACAGTCCTGGTCTTTCCTGTGCTTTAAGGGTTTTTCCGTTTTGTGATTTATATGTGATCAATCCGGTTTGCGGATCCACAAAATCTTTCAGGTCAAAGGGTTCTCCTTTGTAATCGCGGGTGCTGCATACGATATCCACAGGATTAAAATGGGTGGCACTTTCCAGGTAATTACGCTGATCTTCTTTTTTTATATCGATCTGAGCTTTTTCTACGATCTGCAAGCTTACGGTGTTGTCTTTATGGTTTACACTGAATGGTCCGCCGCCGGGTTCTCCCATGTTTTTTACCATTCCACAAACCCGGATGGGGCGGTTTAGCTTGTCAAAAACCAGGTCGATACGTTCTATTCGTGTTAAATTTTCAAATTGCCCGGCTGGGATTTCAAAGCCGAGCTTTTCATACAGAAAAAGACGGATATCTTCCGGATTGACTTTTTCGGGCTCTTCATTTAATTGCTTGAGGAAGGAAAATACTTGCTCCTGAAGTTTCAGCAGATACCCGCCCAATGCTTTTTTATAAATGTATGTTGTGTCCTGAAGATGATCCGGAACAACATTGTCGATATTTTTAATAAATATTAGATCCGCATCGATATCATTCAAATTGGAAATAAGGGCTCCATGCCCGCCGGGCCGGAATAACAAGCGCCCTTCTGCATCCCGGAACGGTTTGTTATCTTCATCTACGGCTATTATATCCGTATTGCCTTTTTGTTCTGAAAAACTGATCTCATAAGTGACTCCAAAATGGTTTTCATACTTGGGCACTATCTCTTCCAATGTTTTGTGAAAGGCCTCTAAATGCTCAGGTGAAACCGTGAAATGCAGGTGAACATGCTGGTCATGGCCTTTCGTATAATAAACCCCTTCCACCAAATGTTCCTCCAGGGCAAGTCTGTTATGGGTATCATAGCGGTGAAATTTCAACAGGGCTTTGGGTAAATGCCCGTAATTCAACCCTTTTTCCGTCAGCAGGTATTCCAGAACCTTACTGTATTGGTGGCCTTCCAAAAGTTCCTGCAGATCAAGATTGTCTTTTGCCAGTGTTGTTTTAAGATCATCTGTAAATGCAAATTTTTCCAGATTAGAAAAAAACTGAAGCGTTTGTTTATGTTCTTTCGTTTTTAGTAACGAACTTTGCTCAACACCTTCTTCGTTGGCCTGTTCCATAAACCGGAACAAATGCTTAAACATCCTGGATGCAGCTCCTGATGCAGGAATAAACTTTACTACTTTACGTTTTGGCGAGTCCGTGTTGTATTTTTGGACGAACTCTCTGATTTGTGCATTATCAAAGACTTTTATGGAAGTTCCCGGCTTTGCATGGCCTTCCAATTCCACATAGGGGAAACCGGTTATGAATTTCTGAATTTGACCTTCCACATCTTCGGCTGTCAGCCCTTTTTCCGTGATCTGGTTTAAATCCTCGTCTGTGAATTGATGCATAAATTGGTTTTTTTTTATCGGTTAAAAATACAAAAAAATTAACTTGAGTCCGGTCTAAAAACACTAAATGTATCCCAGCCGGCAAAAATCAGCTTTACCCCATCACTAAAGGAAGGCTGATTTTCAGCGGCTTCAACCTTTAGGGTTCGGGCTAAAAAGCCGGTGAAAATCAAATGTGACCTTTTTAGACCGGACTCTTAACTTGTATGAGCACATATTATGGTTATGTGTAATTTGTATATAGATATACATTTTTTCACGTACTTTTGTTTTCTATAAAAGTAAAAGGGGTTATGCTCTAAAAAAAAAGCGTATATTAGTTTTTTATCGGAACTTCTAAAGCTTGTCCGCCAAAGATCAGCTATCTTTTAGGGATGGGGTAAAGCTGATCTTCATCGGATGGAAAAATTTCAGATCTTAGCCCCGGCTCATTCAAGGAAAAAGGAATTTATAGTTATGCGTGTACCGATTTTTGCAGTATTTTTTTTGTTGATAACCGTGTTTTCCTGTGATCTGGTTCCTGAACCGCAACAGGACAAACGGGTGTTCAGGTATAATCAGGCTTCGGGCATTACTTCCCTGGACCCTGCGTTTTCACGTGATCAGGCGAATATCTGGGGCGTACATCAATTGTTTAACGGCTTGGTTGAGTTGGATGAAGAGTTAAACATTCAGCCATCAATAGCTAAAGGCTGGGACATTTCAGAAGATGGCAGGGTCTATACCTTTTACCTGCGTGAGGATGTATTCTTTCACGATCATTTTTTGTTTCGCAACAAAGCAGAAAGACAGGTAACAGCCCATGATTTTGAATACAGTTTTCGCCGTTTGACGGACCCAAAGCTGGCTTCACCGGGGGCATGGGTTTTTAACAATGTAAAGACCACCACTGAAGGCCATGCATTCAATGCACTGGATGATACTACCTTTCAGATCGAGCTGCAGCATCCGTTCCCTCCTTTTTTGGGAATACTTAGCATGAAATATTGCTCTGTAGTGCCTGAAAAGGTGGTGGGGCATTATGGGGATGAATTTCGCAGGAATCCCGTCGGTACAGGGCCTTTCTATTTCAAAATCTGGGAGGAAGATATAAAACTGGTGATGCTGAAAAACCCGGATTATTTTGAAACCGATGAGAAGGGTAATCGATTACCTTATTTGGATGCCGTGTCGGTAAGTTTTATTATCGATAAGCAATCGGCATTTATGGAATTTGCCAAAGGCAATCTTGATTTTCTTTCGGGGCTGGATGCCAGCTATAAAGATGAATTGCTTACGCGCAACGGAAATCTTAATCCTGCGTATCGCGACCGGATAAAGCTTATTTCACAGCCGTATTTGAATACGGAATACCTCGGTATTTTGGTTGATGAATCGCAGGATATCGTAAAAAACAGTCCGTTGCGAAAAAAGAAAGTCCGCCAGGCTATTAACTATGGGTTTGACCGGGAGCGAATGATGCGGTATCTCAGAAACAACATAGGCACGCCCGCACTTTCCGGGATTATCCCCGAAGGCTTACCTGCTTTTGATAAGGACAAGGTAAAAGGCTATCATTATAACCCTGAAAAAGCACGCCAATTACTAAAAGAGGCCGGATTTCCCGCTGGGGAAGGAATGCCGGAGATCACGATTTCCACTACCTCCTCCTATCTGGACCTGACTACCTACATACAGCACCAGCTTCAGCAACTGGGCATGGATGTGCAAATTGACAATACCCCCCCGGCAACACTGAGAGAAATGGTGGCCCATTCCCGCCTGAACTTTTTTAGAGCCTCATGGATCGCAGACTATCCGGATGCTGAAAACTATTTGTCTTTGTTTTATTCTGAAAACTTTAGCCCCGACGGGCCTAACTATACGCATTTTAAAAATGATACATTTGATGCTCTCTATGAGAAAGCACAAACTACGGTGGAGGACACCCAAAGGCTGAACCTCTACAGGGAAATGGATAATTTGGTGATGGAAGAAGCACCCGTGGTCGTATTATATTATGACCGGGTGTTGAGGTTTGTGGATAAAGAGATCGAAGGACTGGGCAGTAATCCCTTAAACTTATTGACGTTAAAGTATGTGCAAAAAAACTCCGAAAAAAACCACTGAAACCCTACAGCGAGATCTCCATATTATCATAAGCGACAAAGACATTTTCAGGAAGCGATCTGCTAATATCGTTATACCTTCCCATCTTATGACTGATATGGGTTAGATATGCTTTTCCCGGACGGACTTTCTTGATGAAATCCAATGCTTCTTCCAGGCTCATATGGGAATGATGTTTACCGGGAAAAACAGCACTTAACACCAATATATCCAGTCCTTTTAGCTTATTGAGCTCGTTTTCTTCCATGGTTTTTATGTCTGTAATATACGCCAGTTTTTTCCCAAAACGATAACCCCAAACCGGCATTTTACCATGCATGCCTGCAACAGGCTGTACTTCTGTATCATTAATAAAAAAAGGGGAGCCCTCTACAGGGATCATATTAAACGTTGGGGCCCCCGGATAAAGATCAATTTCGAACGCATAATAATACATCTTTTGTATAGCGGCTATGGTTTCATGGCCGGCATAAACATCCATGGGTTTCTTTTTACGAAAAATGTAGGGGCGCAGGTCATCCATGCCTCCTACATGGTCATGATGCTGATGCGTAAGGAGTACGGCATCCACATGTTTTACCTTGTGCTTTAACATCTGCTGCCGCAAATCCGGCCCGGCATCAATGACAATATTTTTCTTGCCGGCTTGTAACAGGGCAGACGTGCGCAACCTGCTGTCCCTGGGATCAGTCGATAAGCATACTTCGCAACTGCATGTAAGCACCGGCGCCCCCTGTGAAGTTCCTGTTCCGGTTAATATAAGATTCATGCTGCAAAAATAGGAAAATCAAACATTTTGCAGGGAGAACTGTAGGTTTTTCGGCTTCTGTTATGGGCAGGTCCAATAATTCACAACAAATTTGAATCCGGTAAGCCGCCTTATCTATTGGAAGATCTACCGTTTGCCTATTTTTAGCGAAGCAGTCTGAAAAGTAAAATAACGCTGTAAGATATAGCTATAGGTTACTACGATAACGGTAGTTATGATCTTGGCGGTGACTGCGGGAAAGTTAACGACTTCCACCAACAACTTCAGAAAAACATAATTCAGAAAAATTGCACCACCTACAGTCAGGGCATAGCGAAACAACTGTTTGCGGCCACGTAACAGGGAAGCCCTAAAGGCAATGTATTTGGCCATTATGAAACCCGTGCTGAAGGTAATAGGGAAGACGATCAGAAAGGCAGCAATATGCGGGCTTACCGTCACAAAGCCCAACTCTACGAGCTGCTGCTGCAATACAATATGATAAAAAAACCAGTACAGAAAGATGTCTAATAATACGTTAACCCCTCCCGTGGCAGCATATTGAAAGGTCTCCCGGGGAATAAAACATATAAAGGGCTTATGAAGCCAGTCCAATATCAAAACCAATAAATTCCTTACTTTTCTTCCGTTTCGTATCAACATGGTCATGTTAGTTTTCTGAAGCAAAAAAAATACATTTTTTTGTAATCATCCCCGAAATATAAAAATTAGTTTGTTAAGGGGTTTTATGTTATTGATATACAGTTGTTAAAAAATCTTATCGCTGAGCTGTATGCGCTCGCTGTAAAACCACGGAAATTTTTCAGCCACTGAAAATTCGTGTTTCCCATCCGTAAAAGAAGGTTTCAGGGGCAGGGGAAAGAAGAATAATTGAATCTGTTCATAAAACCAGTGTTTCGTTTATAATGTTGGGTCCGGTCTAAAAAGGTCACATTTGATTTTTACCGGCTTTTTAGCCCGAACCCTAAAGGGTGAAGCCGCTGAAAATCAGCCTCCCCTTAGGGATGGGGTAAAGCTGATTTTTAGCGGCTGTGATACATTTAGTGTTTTTAGACCGGACTCAATGGTCGCGTTCGAGGTTTGCGAAACTATTAGCATAGGGAATCGACCGGACATTGTGGACAACCACAAAATATGATCGGGTTTCGTATTGCAATCACGATAAGTCATTTCATATCATAGTATTATTCAGGGATTTCCAGGCTAATTTCAGCTGCCTGCACTTCCGTTTCTGATCCATAATCAACGACTCCCAGCACGGAATATTCGCCGGCTTCAAGGTCATCCGGCAGCTTAAACGTAACACGCCGGGCTCCACCGGGTAATACGGTAAATGCTCTTATCTTTAAGCGTTGTGTAGAACCATCCGCCAGGGAAGTAAGTTCTGCATAAGCAGCACAATCCAAAATCGCCTCACCCGTATTCTCAAATTGTATTTCAAGGGCATGGCTGCTATCCGTAGGGGATGTGAACTCTTTAAAACTATAGATCTCGCCTTGCTTAAGCTGAACAGAAGGAGGTTGTTGAAAAACGTGGATCACAAACTGAAATGTTTGATTAATGCCAAACCCATAACCTTCTTGCAAGTCTTCAGCGGATTTGCGTTCACGGGCGAGTTTTACCATTACGGTAGCCCATGCTGCTTTTTGAGCTTCAGCAGTATTCGGGACTTCCATAACAACTTCCACATCTTTACTTTCATTAGGGCCTAATTCGATAAAGGAAGGGTTTGCAACCAACCATTCCGAGCATGAATGATCGCTTTCTCCTGCCTCCATAATTGCTGTTTTCCCTTCAATGCCCGGAGACTCAAAGTCTGCAAAGCTAATTTGAAAAGCCTGCGGGGTTTCGGCATTGTTCGTAATTTTTATTTCTCTGACTTGCACCTCCCCCAAAGGGGCATCAAAATATATACGCGAAGGAGATACCGATGCACTTTGTGCCTGAGAATTATGCGCCTGGGAAAGTAAAAATCCCATTACCAACGCGATAAATAGATTGCTCTTCATTATACTGTGATTTTTTGATTTATTATGAACTTGTCAATTTGAATGTGATATGCTTTTCATATTTCTTAACTATCCTGATAACATTGGCTAATCGTATTTGAGCCCGGCTTACACCGTATTTTATGATCAATCAATAAGAGGAGGCCAAATAACATTGCCAATCTTATTTGAGCCCGGCCAAAACCCACAAAATTTATCATGTCCGCTGAAAATCAAATACATCATTTTTAGGCCGTGCTCATTATTTATTCCCGGAACCGTTCTGAAAAGGCTGTTTTCCGGTTTTGGAATTTGCAGGGCAGCTACTTCACTGCCTTCATGAAAATATTCAGCCGGGATATATCCGGTTTCCCCGGAAGTAGTGTCTGGTGCGATAGTATCTTGCTGTTTATCATTCTCAATATCTGAACTGTCCTGTTGATCTCCCGTTTCTTTCTGCGGGGGGTCTTCTGTTTCTTCAGGCATAGTGTCCGGTTCGATGGTATCTTGCTGCCGCTCATCTTTGGCATCCGCCGGGTCTCCGTTATTATCAAACTGTTTGATATTCAATTTCCGTTGTTTTTCAACCACATAAAAGAAGATCTTTTTTTTGTTATCCGGGATATTCACCTTTTTATTGTTCTCTATTAATTTAAGCTTGTTACCAAGCGCAGCCTCATTAACTGATATAATAAAATCCCCTGCCGGCAGATAAATGGTAAACTCTCCGTTTTCATCGGTCAGCGTACTGTGCGACACCCCTTCTTGCTGAAAAGCCGTAATCCGGATGTCGGAGAGGTCAATTTTGTTATTGAATTTTGAATAATCAGCTTTCCTGGCCGTTAGCTTTCCTTTGATGCTGCCGCCTTTGTTGAGCGGGATAAACAATTTACGATCTTTGTGAACTGTAATGATCATCGTTTTCACATTAAACCATTCATCAGCCAGTTCAAGTGCTTTTGCTTTTACTTCATAGGTGCCGCCTGGCAAGTTTGTAAAGATAGCCCGTCCGTCGGTGTTGGTTATAGTTTCATATTTTTTACGGGCAAATCGGTCTTCATCCAAAATGGTATCCTCTTTAAGCTCTTGAATACGAATCAGCACATTATTTAAGCCCGGTTCATTATCATCCTGTATCCCATTCCCGCTAAAATCATTAAAGGCAATTATTGTCAATTCACTTTTCTTTTCAAAGCTGGCAGGTACGAAAATATTTTTACGGATTCCAAAGCCAAACTCATAATTGCTGGCATGAATATGTTGTGGATTATAAACTTTAGAACTGGCTGAGGTAAATGCTTCACGATATTCATCAATCATAATGTAGCGTGCGTAAAGGCTTATACGAAAGCCAGCATCGGTATAAAAGAATAACTCCGGTCTGCTGGAAAAAAATGAACGTTGGTTAAAGGTAGTATAATTATAGTTCACATTGGTTTTGAGCAAAAATTTATCATGGGCAAACCAAAAGTCATAATACATATTGGCATAAAACTTTTGAGGGTTTTCCCCTGTTTCGGCAAAATCGATTTTTTCACGACTAAGATTAGGACCGTAATAATAGCGAACATTAGCAGAGAGGTAGCGAAACCTTGCATTAATTAACAATCTTCCGGTAAAGAACTTATCCATATTATAGGCTGGCAGGTCTACATATCCCATGTACGCTTTAGAACTAATAATAAAATTCTGATCGGGCCGGTAGCGATAATCCAGGTTTACACCGTTTTTCACGCTTGTAATCAGGGCTGAATTGGTTTTTTCATAGCGAGGACTGATGATAAAACTTGCGTTGGGAAATGTTTTGGAAAACCGTAATTGATAAATGTCTCTGAAGGTATAAACATCCGTTTCCAATAGCTGCCCGTTGGAATAAAGATCCGGTTGGTAGTTTAATTGATTATAGGAAGCCCCCAGGCTATATCCCTGATCAAATGCATAGAGTAGCTGCCCGGAATAGTTTTCTATTCCCCTGTACTTGATGTAGTTGTCTGATCCTACATAGGCTTTCAGGTTATAACGAAATCTTCCCAGCGCCCCTCTGTAGTTAACTTTACTGGAATAACCTTCCAGTGCTGTTACATTATCGGGGTTGAACTTGTGTACCTCTTGACTACCCCCAAGTTCCATTTTAATATAATGGGATCTTCCAAGCTTGAGATCTGAATTAATAATACCTAAACGGCTGTTAATCTTTCTCACATTATCAAAATGCTCCTGGGCAAATGTGTTTATTTTAAATCGGTGGTGAGGGTCATGATATGAATATCCTCCTCCGTAGCCGGTTGTCATTATGTTGTCGCCGAATAATTCCGGGCGTTGAACATAGATTCCATTGATTCGGTGCCCTTTGTAACCGGCAAAGGCTTTTGCTCCTTTTCCGGTAAGCCTGTAACTGTTGCGTGGAGAGCCGATATTTCCTACTTCTACACCCCAATGCCGTGACTTATATCCCAAATAGTGGTAATCTCCAAGATAGGTTTTAGGGTTCAAATAATTATTGGAGAAGTTGGCCTGATAATTAAAGGCAAGGCTTTGTTGGTTTTTTAACAATGTGCTTCCATGAATATTAAGATATGAGTAAGTGTTACTCTGTAGAATGTTAAATGTATTCCAATCAATGGTTATCGGCATGTATCCATGCAAAGATTCTCCCACATCGTGTTGGGATGGCATTGAATACACATGAACGCCTCCGTTCCATGCTTTTATTTTTGAACTGCTGGCTGCACCCTGCTCTTTTATGCGAATGCGTATGCTGGATTTTTTTGCCGTTTCATTTTTCTGGTATACCCGGTTTTGTGTTTTTCGCTCACGGATCACCTGAAATGCCGAAAAGCGAATAACAGTATCCTGGCCAATACCAAGCGTGACTTGTTTTGATAATTCTTCCCCCGGCTTCATATTTATTCCATAAAGGCTTAAGGCAAAATCCGGTTTTACCCTCAGGCTTAGTTTTTCTATAGCATTCCCCTGGTTTTTTATATGAATATCAAAAGATACCGAATCCTTGTTTTTAGTAAAATATACTTTTCGGTTACGCAAATCGACTGACCAGTTGGAAATTTTTTTGATATGCACTGTATAGGAAGCACTGCCGATATTTAAATTTTTTTCATGGATGCTTGCGCGTATCCCATACGAACTATTTCCTTGCGCATACGGATTGGGGACCGTTCGAACCGGAATAAAGACAGAATCATTTTTTTCAACCCGAATAGTTTTTTTGTCCGGCCCTACCATCTTCCAGTCATTGGGAATGCTGTATTTTAGGACCAATTCTTTATCCTGGGATGAATTATTAACGATCTTTAATACATTGGAGGCTACTTTATCGACGTTTTGTTGCCGGGTATGTTTCAGAAAAGAAATATGGACATCTGTCTTTATATCACTGGCAAAAGTGGGATTGTAGGAAATCCCTGTAAGCATGATCATGGCCATTAGGCCTGGAAAAAAGAAGGGTATGCATTTTCCTTTCATGTTATAAATCTTCAATGATCACATATTTGATAGTTAGGGTATAAAGGCCGGCTTGAAAGGAATAGTCGGGGTTAATCCGTATATCAACGTTAAATTCATAACAAGAGGGTTCCGTTAAATAATCCCCGGCTGTGTTGGTTCCTGTATTCGGACAGTATATAGACGGATCCGGAGCTGATGGCGAACCAATAATATAGGTTGGTGAAGCAATATCTGTAAGAGAGAAGAATCCGTTTTGCTGGGATGTATTATTGGCATTTCTGAAACGCAATTCAATGATGTCGGCAGTGGGTGCAGAGCCACTATAGGAATAGGTGGAAACCACATCCCAAAAACCGGCATTTGTAGTTTCGGATCCTACATACATATCCCAGTTCGTTCCTGAAACGCTCACATTTAAGCTAACTGCGTTCATTTTTACTATTCCCGTCTGGTAATCCTGAACGGTATTAAAAACAAAATCCAGGTCAGGAGTCGTTTTTGCTTCAAAACTTACACTTTGTGGGAATAATGAACCATGAATGCATAGCAAAAAAAGCAGGGCACTTAAATAGTGGTATTTCTTTTTAAATAAAAAGATCATATTTATCCCTTGCTTAAATAAAAGCCCCCCCATACGGGATGGTGTGGGCTTTATCAGGAAATTTATTTTTATAGATCTTCAACAAGGTTATACACTACTTCTACGTAGTAATAGCCTGCCTGTGCATACTCTTCACCATTTCCTCCCGCTGTAAGGTCAACGGTAGAATTGGCGAATGTTGCCGGAACACCAGGAACGAACCTCATGTCAATGCGAAACTGGTGAGTGTTCGGGTTGGATGCCGCTGTGCCTGGGTCAAAGGCGGTACCTCCTCCGGAAACAGTTCCAAAAGAACCGGCCAAAAACTGTGTGTTAGCGGTTGGAACACCTCCTACAACTTCCGAGTTTGTCAATCCTTTTAAGGAGATAAAATCGTTAAAGTTTTCAGGGGCCGCAGAATTGTCAACATCGGATTGCATCTCCAGTACTTCTGCCGGTAAAGTTGGGTTCCCGTTCGTCGAGTATGATTCCACCTGCACAAGAGTGTCGGTAGAGGCATACGCAAACAAATCCCAGGCTAATGTAGCATCTACCTCTAACTGAGTGGCATTAAATTTTGTAATACCTAACTCGTACTCCTGGATCGTCTTGAATACAAAATCAACCTGTGGATCTGTTGTCATGGTTAAATCCAGAATGCCACGCAAATCCATGGTTACATAATTGTACTCCTCATCACTCAATTGAGCATACGTACTCTTTGAAATGCTGCCTAAAAGACATAAGGCAACAAATACCAGAATAACTTTTTTCATAATTAATGGTTTTTTTAGGGTTTGAAAAAAAATTAATTTGACGCTACAAACATAATTGTTATTTTTTACTAAACAAATAAAATGCATTAATTTTTTTAAAATAATATTTACGATTGGCTGGTTAAAAAATTAATAAAAAGATAGTAAGCATTGTATTTCAATGTCTTGAAAGCTGTTTGTTTTTATGGAGCTCTGTTTTTGTGATTTAATATTCTTTGCAATAATATCACCTTACAGAGCTTTGTAGTTGAATTGCCCCCCCCTAATATTGTACTCCCCATTCTTTAGACCAAAAAAACAAGTAGGGACGCAATGCTTTGGTCCCAAACAAAGGTGTTAGGATTCAACCAGAACGGCAGGGGGAGGAAAATTCACCAAAGAAGACAAGCTTCAGCTCGCAAGGGGATCTCTCACTGTACAAATCTCTGCTATCGCTCCGGTTTGCTTGTGTCCAATGACATGGTCTTTCATAATACGCTGTCGTCCCTTGCTGATGCAATAGTATAAAAAAAATAAGTATATTTGAAT
>JAWOBQ010000201.1:0-7174 GCA_046484255.1 Bacteroidales bacterium
CCAGGGAAAGGAAGAGTCCTCAAAGCTATTTGAACAGCAAAATGAGACTGAAGAACCAATAGAAGAATAATATATGAACGGGGTAAACCTTGATCTCGAACATTATGAATCAAACACTCGACTTTATGGACAGACACTATATAGAAGGAGGCGTAATGCGATGATGCGATAATGAGATAATGTGATAATGAGAGGGTGAGAGGGTGAGAGGGTGAACTGAGCGAACGAAGAGATTAAGAGAAAAAGCGAACCCCGGTGAAACAGCTCCTAACGTCGCGTTTCATGCCTGCCCTGTTAAATTACTGAATGCCAATGAATGAACATTTAACAGGGGGCAAGCAAGGAACCCCGTTAAATCTGCTCCTAACGTCGCATTTAACGGGGCAAGCAAGGAACCCCGTTAAATCTGCTCCTAACGTCGCATTTAACGGGGCAAGCAAGGAACAAGGAACACAGAACAAGGAACAACGAACAAATTTAACCATATGAAGCGAATAGTAATCATTTTTTTAACTGCATTTTTACTGTCCGGCAGCAGCTATGCGCAACCAGATACAGCGCAAAAGAAAAAAGACAGCACCGGGGAGGACACGGTTTTTAGCGGAGAGGTCATGGTTGTTGGGCCACATGATCCCCGCATAGCAGATGCTTTCAAGATCCGGGGCAACCCGCAAATGGAAAGTATCGATGTAAAAAAAGAGCCTGTGGAGTACGATATCCAGTCTATCCGCCTGCCGGTTTCCTTCGAGCTGGACCCCATTCGTCCCGCCCGTATGAAAGGAGATCCTCTGGACAAGCTATATAACAACCACATGAGAATTGCTATGGGCACGTCTACTATGCCGTATCTGGAATATTTTTATAATACTACCCGATCCAGAGATCATGCCTTCGGGATACACCTTAAGCATTTTTCCGCATCAGGAAAAATTGATAAACATCCGTTTCCCGGCTTTAGTGACAACCTGGCCGAACTATACTACAAAAAGTTTTTTAAAAACCATAAGCTCACCTCAGAAGCCAAATATGAACGAAATGTAGTACACAGCTATGGTATCCCCCGGGAAATTTATGATACCTTAAACAAAGATATCGAACGGAAGGATATTCGCCTGATGTACCACCGCATTAGCGCCAATGCAAACTTTAAAAGCGATTACCCGGCCTTTGATAAGGATAAACTCCACCACGAATTTAACCTGAGTGCATACCATTTTTCAGATAATAAAAACACAGCAGAACTCTCAACAGAGCTGAGCGGAAACATCCATAAACAGATTAAACTGCTGCCATCTGCAGATGAACAGGTTTTGGGCCTGAAATTCCGGGGCAATTATATGAACAATACCCGGGATACTTTACAGGAAACAAATACGGGGCTTGTCAGAATAACCCCCTACCTGAACAACTCCCTGAATAATGTAACGCTAAATGTAGGGATCAATACCTATATAGAATCAGACTCCATCTCTTCCAGAGTAGAGTTTTACCCCGATCTCCATCTACGGATGGAACTGATAAACAATATCTTTGTCTTAAAAGGCGGATTGACAGGGAAAACAAGCCAGGATCAAATCCACCGGCTCACAAAAGAAAATCCCTTTATGTATACTGCCTCTGCGCTGCGGTTCCGGCATAAAAGTTCCGTTATCTATGCCGGGCTGAATGCATCAATCAGTAAAAACATCAATTTCAGCACCCATTTTCAATCGTCCAAAACCGGGAACGAGCCGTTTTTCCTGCGTGATACCACTACCGAGCTTGCCAATCGTTTTAACGTGGTCTACGATACCGTCCGCACCATTTATATCCGTGCTGAACTGGAGTATCAATGGCAAGACAATCTGGAAATCTCACTTGGCGGAAAGTATACAGAGTTCTCTGAAACACGGCTCTCCCACCCCTGGAACCGCCCACAAGTGGAAGGTTATCTCAAAGGCCGGTATAATCTGCAGGAAAAAATTATTTTTAATGCAGAGCTATTCTTTGTAGGCAGCCGAAAAGCTCTGGGATTAAAAGATGACCATTTCCAGGCCCGGGAACTGGACCCCTTCATAGATGCCAACCTGTCGGTAGAATACCGCTATAACAAGTTACTTTCCGGCTTTTTAAAATTCCATAATATCGGAGCCAAAAAGTATGAAAAATGGAGTGATTATCCCTCCTATGGCTTCCAATTTATGGCAGGGCTCACATATTCCATGTAAGTCCTGATTTTCTGTCATTTACAAAAATAAAAATACAGTAAAAAAGTCCCTGTCAGATGGCTGTTATTCCATTTATTTTTGGTATATTTGCATGCACTTAAACGAGATTAAACGACTATGAGCGAAGAGGAATTGAAAGAACTGCGCAAAGATTATTCAGCCAGCAACATACAAGTGCTGGAAGGATTAGAAGCCGTAAGAAAGCGCCCGGCAATGTATATCGGAGATGTATCCACCAAAGGCCTGCACCACCTGGTCAACGAGGTTGTAGACAATTCTATAGACGAAGCCATGGCAGGGCATTGTGATCGAATCGAGGTGACCATTCATGAAGATGAGTCCATTAGCATAAGCGATAACGGTAGAGGGATCCCGGTAGATAACCATAAAAAGATGAATAAGTCGGCCCTGGAAGTTGTCATGACTGTACTTCATGCAGGAGGGAAATTCGACAAAGGCTCCTATAAAGTATCCGGCGGCTTACACGGGGTGGGCGTATCCTGCGTAAACGGCCTGGCTAAGCACTTGAAGGCCGAAGTATACAGAAAAGGACGGCACTACATACAGGAATATGAATATGGCAAAGCTGTTGAAGAGGTCAAAGACTTTGGGGAAACAAGCCTGAATGGAACAAAGATCACCTTTACGCCGGATGATTCTATTTTTACCGAAACAGAGTTTAACTACGAGCTATTATCCAACCGTCTGCGTGAGCTGGCCTTCCTTAACAAAGGGATCCGTATCACCATTTCCGATGAACGGGAAAAGGATGAACACGAACAGGTGAAAAGTGAAGTATTCTACTCTGAAAAAGGGCTGGAAGATTTTATCAAATACCTGGATGCCACGCGTGAAACAATTATTTCAAAGCCTATTAGCCTTGAAGGAGAGAAGAACCATGTGCCTGTAGAAGTATCCATGCAATACAATAACTCCTTTGCCGAGAACATTCATTCCTATGTGAACAATATCAACACCCACGAGGGAGGCACACACCTTTCAGGATTCCGCCGGGCACTGACCCGTACTTTGAAAAATTATGCCGAAAAATCCGGTATGCTGGCCAAGCTTAAATTTGAGATCAGTGGAGATGATTTTCGCGAAGGACTTACAGCCATCATATCTGTAAAAGTGGCAGAGCCGCAATTTGAGGGTCAAACAAAAACCAAGCTGGGCAATTCAGACGTTATGGGAACTGTCGACCAGCTCGTGAGTGAAGGCTTAGCCATTTATCTGGAAGAGCATCCCAAAGAGGCAAAAACGATTGTCAACAAGGTTATATTAGCTGCCACAGCCCGGCATGCCGCTCGCAAAGCACGTGAGCTCGTGCAGCGGAAAAGCGTGCTCTCCAACACAGGCTTACCCGGAAAGCTTGCCGACTGCTCCATTAAAAACCCTGAAAAAGCGGAAATATTCCTGGTGGAAGGAGATTCAGCCGGCGGAACAGCGAAAGCAGGCCGCGACAGAAACTTCCAGGCTATCTTGCCACTGAGAGGAAAGATCCTTAACGTTGAAAAAGCAATGCAGCATAAAATTTTCGAAAATGATGAGATTAAGAATATCTTCACTGCTTTAGGAGTAAATATCGGTACGGAAGAGGATAGTAAAGCCCTGAATATAGAAAAATTACGGTATCATAAGATCGTTATCATGACAGATGCCGACGTGGACGGTAGCCATATTGCTACCCTGGTACTGACCTTCTTCTTTCGCTATATGCGCGAACTGATCGAAAGAGGATATGTGTATATTGCCACTCCCCCGCTTTACCTGCTTAGAAAAGGCAAAAAAGCCAAATACGCCTGGAGTGAAGAGCAACGACAGCAGATCGTCACTGAGTTTGCCGATAGCGACGGAAATACCAAAAATATCGCTCTGCAACGCTACAAAGGCCTTGGGGAAATGAACGACCAACAGCTCTGGGATACTACCATGAATCCCGAATCACGCATCCTGAGACAGGTTACCATTGAAAACGCACGCGAAACCGACCGCATTTTTTCCATGCTAATGGGTGATGAAGTCCCTCCGCGTAAAGAATTCATTGAGAAAAACGCCAAATACGCCAATATTGATGCATAAAACGTTTTGAGTGATCAAAAATATTAATGAGTCCACGCCAGAAAAATGTTTCGTCTAAACGGATTGCTAAAACAGCGTAAATGATACAGGCAAAAAATATAAATAAAGCCTATGACGATCTTCAAGTCCTGAAAGATATCAATCTGAAAATTGCAGAACAGGAAATCGTCTCCATCGTCGGCCCCTCTGGTGCAGGAAAATCTACCTTATTGCATATCCTGGGAACCCTCGACAGAGCTGATTCCGGAAATATTTTGTTTGATAACCGGGAGATTGAGAAACTAACGGAAACCAAAATGGCAG
This sequence comes from Bacteroidales bacterium, assembly GCA_046484255.1. Classification (GTDB taxonomy): domain Bacteria; phylum Bacteroidota; class Bacteroidia; order Bacteroidales; family PWNQ01; genus PWNQ01. The sequence continues at coordinate 4,593 of JAWOBQ010000201.1, forward strand.
AATTCCGCAATAAAAGTATCGGCTTTGTATTCCAGTTTCATCACTTGCTGCCTGAATTCAGCGCTATTGAAAATATCTGCCTCCCGGCATTTATTTCAGGCATAAACCAAAAAAAAGCCTTTTCCAGGGCTGAAAAACTCTTGAAAATGATGGGGCTTGAAAACCGTAAAACCCATAAACCCAATCAACTATCAGGAGGAGAGCAACAACGCGTTGCCGTAGCCCGTGCCCTGATCAACGATCCCAAAGTTGTCCTGGCCGACGAACCCTCCGGAAATCTGGACTCTGATAACTCTGAAGAATTGCATAATATGTTCTTTAACCTCAGAAAAGAACTGGGGCACTCCTTTGTGATCGTAACTCATAATAACACTCTTGCCGATATGGCCGACCGGAAACTTCAAATGAAAGACGGTATATTGTTATCCTGAAATGCAATATATAACACCTCTTTCTTTGGCAGTTTAAACCAAATCCCTGTAATGTTTAGCCTTCGAAACCAAGCTTGAGAAATCACACCAAAGTTGCCTTCATGAAAATCAATATCCACCCTGCCCTGCCCACCGGCCCAATGCCCCTGTATTTTGAAAGAAAAAAAACAACCGTTCTATCAGCCAATTATACCAACCCATAAAATCATGGCGGGGCAAATAGCCGAAACAAGGCTACATATATACGTGTCCGCCCGAAAACTGCACAAAAAGTATTAATTTTGCAAAACCTTTGGAGCAAAAACACCTATGGGACTAAAACAAGAAATATTAAAACGAAAAACCTTTGCCATTGTCAGCCATCCGGATGCAGGAAAGACAACGCTCACGGAAAAGTTCTTGCTTTTCGGGGGTGCTATACAAGTAGCCGGAGCGGTAAAGTCAAATAAGATAAAAAAAACCGCTACCTCTGATTTTATGGAGATCGAGAAACAGCGTGGCATTTCCGTAGCCACCTCCGTAATGGGTTTTGAATACCGCGGCTTCAAGGTAAATATTCTTGATACACCGGGGCACCAGGATTTTGCAGAAGATACCTTCCGCACGCTCACGGCTGCAGACAGCGCGATTGTGGTGATCGATGCAGCCAAAGGGGTAGAGCCCCAAACCAAACGACTGGTGGAAGTCCTGCGAATGCGGGATACCCCCATCATCGTTTTTATTAATAAACTGGACCGCCCGGGAAAAGATGCTTTTGACCTTATGGATGAGATTGAGGAAATCCTGAACATCAAAGTGCGTCCATTAAGCTGGCCCATTGGTTCGGGAACAGACTTCAAAGGGGTCTATGATATCTACAATGAACGATTAAAACTGTTTCGCCCACACGAAACCGGCAATGATGAAAACAGCTTTATTTTTGACGACCTGGAGCAGCCGGAACTGAAAGAAGGCATGCCGGAAGAAATAAAAACCCTCAGGGAAGACCTGACGCTGATCAAAGGGGTTTATCCCCGTTTCAATCAGCAAGATTATCAAAATGCCGAAATCACACCGGTATTCTTTGGCAGCGCCCTGAACAATTTCGGCGTCCATGAGATCCTGGACTGCTTTCTGGATATCGCACCAAACCCTAAGCCCGGCAAAGCAGAAGAACGCACCGTAACCCCCGAAGAAGAGAAGTTTACAGGATTTATCTTTAAAATTCATGCCAACCTGGACCCCAACCACCGCAACCGTATCGCATTTGCAAGAGTCAATTCCGGCATCTTTAAACGAAACCAGTTTTACCACCATGTGCGGCAAGATAAACAAATACGTTTCTCATCCCCTACGGCTTTTATGGCATCGAAAAAATCGGTGATCGATGAAGCATATCCGGGAGATATCGTGGGACTGCACGATACCGGAAACTTTAAGATCGGCGATACCATTACAGAAGGAGAAGAACTGCACTTTAAAGGCATTCCCAGCTTCTCCCCCGAGCTGTTCAAATATATCGAAAATGCCGACCCTATGAAATCCAAACAGTTGCATAAAGGTATCGACCAACTGATGGATGAAGGCGTTGCACAACTGTTTACCGGCAGAACCTCCGGACGGAAAATCATAGGAACAGTCGGACAATTGCAATTTGAAGTGATCCAATACCGCCTGCTACACGAATACGGCGCCAAATGCAAATATGAAGATATTAAGCTTTATAAAACCTGCTGGATCACTTCAAATAACAAGGAAGCTTTACAGGACTTTATAAACCGTAAAGCGAAAAATATGGCCATCGATAAGGAAGGAAGAGATGTATTCCTCGCGGAATCGCCTTTTGCCCTGCAAATGGCCCAGGAAAAATTCCCGGAAATCGAGTTTCATTTTACCTCAGAATTTTAACCCGCCATAAAAACTACCCATGATAATCGTGCAGACAGAAAATACACCTTGAACGGACACACGGACAATGGACGCACGGACGGTGAACACGCGCGGACGATAAATGCTCGGGGAATAAATACACGACCCATAGAGACGCACAGGTCATACTAAATGCACGGGTGATCAATAAACAACCCCTGGCAGAGACGTACGGCCGTGCGTTTCTACCTGTCTTTTATGAAGTTTTAGGTGCTTTGATCCGGAAAAGTTTACCAAATAAAG
>JAWOBQ010000225.1:0-10336 GCA_046484255.1 Bacteroidales bacterium
TATTATATTGCAGATATGCTGCTATTTTATGATGCCAGAATCAACTTCAAAGCGAAATACCAGGTTACAGCTGTAATGCTGGCGATTACTTCAGGATATCCGGAAATCGCTGAATTACTTATCCGTAAAGGTGCTGATCTGACCATCTCCGATTCCGATGGATTCACCCCGCTGATGTTATCTGCAAAATACGGCTATCATAAGCTCACCGGCCTTATCCTGAAAAGATACAATCAGACGGAAGATACCAGCCGCCAAAACCATACGGCCTTAAGCATGGCAGTAGCCGAAGGCCATATTACAACTACGGATACCCTCTTGAGAAACGGAGCGAATGCAACCCATTTCATCACCAATAATTTAAGCCCGATTACATTAACACAGATCCATGGCAACGACAGCTTAAAAGCTCTTTTAAAAGAAAATGGAGCCAAACAAAATTATAAGCCATTTTTGGATCTTGCCTTTTTCAAATACAGCATAAGCGCTAACCCTGATGATGCGATTTTTGGCACCCATGGCGGGGTGCATGAAATAAAAAGTAACACCAATATCAGTTTAGGTTTTTCTGCACGCTATTTTGCCAAACGCGTAATGAAGAAACAACAGGAAAACCTGTTCCATCAGTATTGGGAAAGGCGCTATGTTATCCCTTTAACCATTGATAAACTTTTTGACCTGTCCAAAAGCTACCAAAAGCAACTCTCACTAATGGCGGGGCTGAAAACCTGGTATACATGGGGGCGGTTCCGGGGTGTCAAAGATAAACCCAAAGATGCCTTCGGATTAAGTCCCAGAGCAGGGATCTACTGGAGATCTTCCGGGGCTTTCGGGGTTTCTATTCATTATGAATACTTTAACCTGAAACAACAAACCGTTTCCCCTCATCGCATCATCTTGAGTTTCAAACTATATCATGCATTATATAAAAAAAATTTAGAACCCGGTAAAGCAGAAGAGTTAAGCTGGTATTAAACCCGGGCGGGTACCGGCAAAAATTGCATTTTTATTACTTGACACCTCTGATAAATACAGAAAATGTATTTTTGCCAGCCATCAGGAAAACCACAATAATGATTACAATAAACGACAAGGTCAAATCCCTCCTGTTTTGGGTTTTTGCCATACTATTTACGATGGGGATAGCAGCATATCAGCGCGCTACAGGCCCCACCTATCCGGTTTCGGGTGAATCACACATCATGGGAGAAACTATACACTACCGCTTGTTGCGCTCGCATAATACAGGCAGCAATGCGCCGGTTGTTATTCCTGCCCCTGAAAATGAAAACACAGAGGGCTTTTTTATTTACAGAAGATACCAAAGCCATGACCAATGGGACACCATTGCTATGGAGCGTTCAAACGACACGCTCCGGGCAGAAATTCCAAAGCAACCCCCTGCCGGAAAAGTCCAATATAATGTGATCTTAAAAACTACGGATAAATTGACGCCCCTGGAAGAAACGCCCGTTATTCTTCGCTACAAGGGCAAAGTACCGGCCTTGTTCTTAATCCCACATATCATCCTTATGTTCCTGGCAATGCTTTTCAGCACCCGGGCCGGCCTGGAAGCCCTTATAAAAGGAAAGAATACCTACCTGTACACTATTCTCACCCTCATCACACTTATTGGCGGGGGCCTTATTCTGGGGCCTGTAATCCAAAAATATGCATTTGGCCAATACTGGACAGGCTGGCCTGTAAGTAATGACCTTACGGATAATAAAACGCTGATTATTTTTATTTTTTGGGCAATTGCATTTATGGTTCAGAGGAAGAACAAAAAACGAAAAGCATGGACGATCGTAGCTTCCGCCATGCTCATCGCCGTATATTTAATTCCACACAGTGTTATGGGATCAGAAATAGACTGGAAGGAACAGCAAGCAGCGGAAAAAGAGAAAAATCAGCAAATACAAACCTGAGGATCAGACACAGCTCTGTTTCTTTAACAAAATCCTTTTATGAATCTATTGATCATTATCGCCACCGGTATTATATCCTTTATAGCATTCAACAACAAAGACTTATTCGATCGCCTGAAATTTAATGCCTATGAAGCAAGGCACAGCCGGGAATATTACCGTTTTTTTTCGTATGGTTTGGTCCATGCTGATATAATTCATTTAGTTATCAACATGTTTGTGTTGTATTCATTCGGCCGGATCGTAGAGTCTCATTTTGTTGCTATATATGGCACAAAAACCGGGATCTTTATTTATGTCTTTATGTACGTCGCTGCGATCGCTATTTCTACCCTCTCAGCATTCGGAAAACATAAAGACAATCCCTATTATAATGCTGTAGGGGCTTCGGGGGCGGTATCGGCCGTAGTGTTTGCCAGTATCCTGCTTGCCCCTTATTCCAAAATTGCCTTTATTTTGTTGCCGATTCCCATCCCTTCACCGGTTTTCGGTCTTCTATATTTGGCCTATTCGGCTTATATGGGGCGCCGTTCCCATGACAACATCGGGCACGACGCACATTTCTGGGGCGCCCTCTTCGGATTCTTTTTCCCGGTCTTGCTGAAACCCGATCTCTTTTCGCGCTTTTTTGAGCTTTTATTTTAAGCAATCTCAAGCTTAAAATGCATAACTTACGCCAAACGAAATATTTAATGTTTTGTGGAGGATGGGCCGCCACAAAACTTCATAGGCTACCATTTCCTCTGTTGTATTCCCGCTAACGTATTCATCCAACATTTCCCGAAAAATACCGTTTTTAACCAAAAACAGCCGGAAATCCAGCCCTGCATTAATAAACAAATTTTCATACACAGGATACGACTCGCCCCAGCCGAGCCCTATAAAAGGAGATATATAACGATCCTTAACCGTCATTTGGATATCATCCACACTCGCATTATACCCGTAGCTGGGCTCTAAAAAATCTTCTTTGTAAGTATCCTCGTCAAATTCATGCGTGGCGATGACCATACCAACAGATAATTTTGTAAATGTTCCCAGGGGAGCGATCTGCCCATCCGGATAAGCTTTCATATGCAATTCCATGAGCGTAGAATAGATTGGGAAACCGTCAGCCTTGTTGTAGTCTGTATACGAAAAATCAAAATCCTCAAGCCCATATATTGGAACCGATCGGTAATGGCCGGACAAAACATCATAATCCAGAAGAACTCCAAAGGAACGGTTTCGGTGAGTAATATAATTAAATTCACCTCGAACACCCATCGTAAAGTCGTTGGGGTCAAACAAAAATCCCATGATATCCGGGCTTACATCAATTTCCGCAATCATTCGGTTTCCGAGGCTTCCAGACACCTGTGAATAGGTTATATTTGATAATCCGGCACAAATAAATAATACGATAATTAATTTTTTCATTGGTCTATTCCTCCGTAGCTATTTGGTTAATCACATCATAAACTCTTTGTTTCATTCGTAATGTCCCTCCCTTTTTTTCCACTCCATACCTGTATGAAAACCGGATATCAGCTGCTTCCAGGTCGATCAGCAGGTTAAAAAGAATCATTTCATAGGAAGGTTTAACCCATTCATAAATAGCCAGAGGGACTAATCCAATATAAAAATACATGCACCCCCGCATAATTTTCCCTTCATCTTTTACACGCCCATTTGCCATACCCATCCAATTCATATAGCGGGTATCGTATTTTTCCATCAACGGATAAACATCACGTGAGGCAAAAGGAACAATATGCAGATCGTCATGATTAAAGTATTCGGCCATCCATTCTTTCAATAGCATGATCTCATTATATTGCTTTACATCATGCCTGCTCAGTTGCCATGAATCCATCATAATCCCATCCAGGCCTACCTGCCGGCTACTCCACTGAATACTATGGCTCAATTCCCGCTGCCTTTCTTCCGACTTAAAGAATTGTACAGGCTCATCCTGCCGCGTATCCATACTAACAAAATACGGTTCAATAATAAATGTCCGGTCTACACCAATTTTAAATCCTGTTTTTTGCTTTTCTTTCTGCGCTTTTTCTTGCTCAGCTTCACGCTTCAGGTCTGCATAAGTTATTTCATCCTTTTCTGCCAGTTCTCTAGCCCGTTCATCCGCCTTCTTAAAAGCCTCTTTAAAATCCTGATCGTTAAGCATTTCTACAAAAGCAAAACGATATTCCTCTTCTCCTCTTTCCAAATGGCTTTGCTTGCTTCTGGCTCGTATTCGTTCATATTTTGATTTTGATCCTTCCTCCCCCTCTTCGATTTCCTGTTCTGCCATTTTAAGGCTATCTTCCTGTGCCAAAAGCTGTTCTTTCGATTCATTATAGAAATCCTTCAGCTCCATATTTTCTTCACTGATCAAATTTAAAAGCAAATGGTCAATAATTTTACTCAGGTATTTATTATCCGGATCCTGCTTATGCAAGTGCCAGGCATATTGTGTAGCAATAACATTAGCCCACTCGCTGCTCATTTCATGCATCAGAAAATATACTTGCTGTAACTCTCCCTCAATATCTTCATAGTCTGATAAACCTGCCTCCTCGTCTCCATCTGATTTATACACGGATAATCCATATAAAGCACCGGCGACCACCTCCTTCAAAAAAGGATCATTTGGGTTTTCTTGCAACATCACATGAGCATCATATACAGCTCTGGCAAAATCGCGGTTTAAAATATGCTGACGCACGGTCTCGTAACGGGCCAGCTTTTTCACTCGTTCAAAACGCTTTTCAGAAACAATAAACTCCTTTCCCTGCTTCGATTTATTCTCCAGACGAATCATGTCCCTGAGGTTATCACGACGCTTTCGCACACTGGGGTGTGTACTGCGCGTATCATCATAATCATCGCCCACAGAGATTATATTGACTTTTTCCAGCAAAAATTCTTCCGGAACCGTAAAATACTGATTGGTGAAAATAGCGGGTGAAAATTCAATCTCGTTAAATGGCAGATATGCATATTGCAAAACATCCATCACTCCTAATGCGGCCTCCAATTCGTAATCCGACTTGGCAAAGAACATTTCAAAGCCTTTTTCATCCGCTTCTGTTTCCATTTCCCGGGAACGATTATTCTTGGCTAAATATAACTTTTCATCCATCATCCAGGAGTCATAATCGTCCAATTCCTGGTTTACCAATTGTTCTTCCACATAGCCAGTGATCCCATGACGCTCAAGATAGTGGATGATTTCATGGGCGATCACAAAACCCAGTTGAGCCTCATTTTCAAGCTGCGCGATCAAGCCTGTGCTGAAAAGAATTACCCCGGCATCGGTAGAAAATGCATTTACCGCCGAATGTTTAGCCGTATAAAACCGCAACTCATCACGTAAATCCGGATCATTACGTAAAAGATGATCCGCTACTTCCGAAACATATTCCGTGATCGAATCATTGAATATCACTGAACCATTGCGCAACATCCGATTTATTTGCCAGTTGCTCCTGGCCAGATAATCTTCCTTTAAACTTGCGGTCCGCCGGCGATCCGCCGATCTGTTACTTTCACGCATAGCCTGGCTAAAATCATGCTGGCTTCCCGTGAGAAAATCATTGGGAATATCTCCACTGGCCGATAGCGTGGAAAAATTTGATGATTGCCCCTTTAATCCAGCAATCGACCATAAACCCAGGAAAAGGATAATAAATAATTTTTTCATGGTTTTTCGATTATCGTTTCTGTTTATTTATTTTCTCAATATGCAATCCACATTCTCTGCTTTCCGGAGATTCCCACCACCATCGACCTGCCCGGACCTCCTCCCCGCTTTTTACTGCCCGTGTACAGGGCTCACAGCCTATACTCGGATACCCATGATCGTGAAGTTTATGATAGGGAACATCATTTTTTCGGATATACTGCCATACATCATTCAGGGTAAAATTGATCAACGGATTCACTTTAACCATCCGGTGAACATCATCCCACTCAAACATCTTCAGTTCTTTTCTTGTTACCGATTGGGAACGCCTTAACCCCGTAATCCAAATATGATGTTCTTTCAACGCACGCATTAAGGGGATCGTTTTCCGGATATGACAACATAGTTTTCTGTTTTCAACGCTTTCATAAAAAAGATTGATCCCATTTTCCTTTACCATTTTTTCCACTTCTTCGCGCTGAGGAAACAATACTCCAATATTAATATTATAACGTACATTTGTTCGCTGCAGGATGTCATAAGTCTGTTCAAACATACGGCCGGTGTCCAGTGTCACAAAGGTAACAGCATCCTTGCCAACCCGGCAGATAATATCTGTAAGCACTTGATCTTCTGACTGCAAACTAGTAGAAAAAATGATATCGCCCTGGAAATTCTGCAAAACAAAGCGAAGAACTTCATCAGGCGATTTAGTATTAAATTGCTCATTAAGAGCATTCAGATTAAGTTGTTGTATCATTTCTGTATTATTTTACTGCAAACAAAAATAGCAAAATTTACTGCACGTTCTCCCATTATTTTCCGGTAAAATCAGCAAGTGAAAAGGTCTGATCTGCCCTGATCCCCTTTGGTGTTTTTTTCAGCGTACAACATTCATTATAATAATCATGCTCAAAAAACAACGTATAATGCTGTTGTACCGCCTGCTTCAGAAATGCTTTCTTCTCTTCCAAAGCTTTGAGAGGCTCCACATCCACACTGGCCAGATATGGCAACGGAATATGGGCCAGGGAGGGGATAAAATCGGCCATAAATACAATTTTGCCCTTATCAGTAGATATCACAGGAATTATCTGTCCTCGCGTATGTCCATCATAAAAACGTAATTGTATATCCGGAAAAAAGGATTCATCCTCCCTTTCCAAAAAAACTAACTTCCCGGCTTTTCGCAAAGGCTCATAATTCTCCGGAAAATAGGAAGCCCCTTCCCGGTCATTTGGATGAACGGCCCATTCATATTGTTCACGGCTCACATAATGCTTAGCATTGGGAAAAGACAGTATCTGTTCGCCTGATCCATTATACCGCACCGCTCCCCCCACATGATCATCATGCAAATGAGTCAGGATAACATCGGTGATCTCTTCCGGCATGACGCCCTTCTTGTTGATGTTTAGCAACAGCTCATCCATCCCAAACAAATATTTATACGTATAGTATTTTTCATCTTGCTTTCTGCCCATCCCCGTATCGATCAAAATTTTTCGCTTGCCGCTTTCTATCAGCATACAGCGCGATTTAACCGGTAAGAGGTTATTTTCATCCGCAGGATATTGCTTTTGCCAGATAGCCTTTGGAACAACTCCAAAAACAACTCCCCCATCCATCTTCCAGTCTTCCGCATTTACAGCATATAGGTTCATAATTTTAAATCAATTTTTGAGCCCGGTCTAAAAAGGTCACATTTGATTTTCAGCGGGTATAATAATTTTTGAGCCTTTCGACCAAACTCATTTTTCTTCTGCAAAAATACGTGTTTATAAAGAATTGATAATTATCTTTGCTGAAATTATTACAGCCTCCGGTCTAAAAAGGTCATATTTGATTTTTAGCGGTTTACCCCGAACCCTAAAGGGTGAAGCCGCTGAAAATCAGCCACCCTTTAGGGATGGGGTAAAGCTGATCTTTAGCGGCTGTGATAAATTTAGTATTTTTAGACCGGACTCATATTTTGAAAGGATAATCCTGGTTTTATGTAATTTTCAACCGTTCTGCCAACGGAGATATATAGATAACTGCATGTTTCTGTGCTAAAGGGAAAAGATAATGCGTATACATTTTATAGCCATCGGAGGCAGCGCCATGCACAATCTGGCCATTGCCCTTCATAAGCAAGGACACCATATCAGCGGCTCGGACGATGAGATATTTGAACCCTCCAGGAGCCGGCTGGCAGCATATGATCTGTTACCACAGAAGCAAGGATGGGATAAAAAGAATATTACGCCTGAGCTGGATGCTGTAATTCTGGGCATGCATGCCAAAGCGGATAACCCGGAACTGCGAAAAGCTCAAGAGCTGGATATCCCGCTTTATTCCTTCCCCTCATATCTTTACGCACATGCCAAAAACAAAAAACGAATTGTTATCGGAGGCAGTCACGGGAAAACAACAATTACCACCATGGTTCTGCATGCTTTGCATGCAAACAATATTTGCGCTGATTATATGGTGGGAGCCCAACTGCAAGGCTTCGAAGTTATGGTGCGGCTAAGTGAAAAAGCTGAGATCATGATACTTGAAGGGGATGAATATCTGACTTCAGCGCATGATCCAAGGCCCAAGTTTCATGTATACAAGCCCCATATTGCTTTAGTTAGTGGCATTGCATGGGACCATTTTAATGTTTTCCCTACCTTTGAAAATTATCTGCAGCAGTTTAAAGAATTTATCGGACTGGTTCCGGACAATGGCTCCATTATCTACTATCAGGGCGATAAACATATTCAAAAGCTTATTAATCAATACAACGGCCATGCAACTTTAATCCCCTATTCCGTTACACCACATACAACAGAAAATGGAAAAACTATTGTACAGTATCAGGGAAAAAAATACCCGGTAGATGTATTCGGAAACCATAACCTGAAAAACATGCAGGGGGCTATGCTCATATGCAAAGAAGCCGGCCTTGAAGGTAAAGATTTTTTTCAGGCTATGAGCAGTTTTAAAGGAGCTTCCAACCGCTTAGAGAAAATTGGTGAAAATAAAGACACCAAAATATTCAGCGACTTTGCCCATAGCCCCTCTAAAGTAAAAGCGACCACTGAAGCAGTGAAAAACCAATTTATCGATAAAGATCTGGTTGCTGTGCTGGAACTTCACACGTATAGCAGCCTGAACAAGGATTTTTTATCCCAATACCAGGGCGCTTTGGATGCTACGGATATCCCTGTCGTATTTTTTAATGAACATGCATTGCAGATCAAGCGCCTGCCTGCGCTGCAAAAAAAAGATATTTATAAGGCGTTTGACAACCATACAATACAAGTTTTCAATCGCCGCGAAGAACTGGAACATATGCTCAAGGCACAAAACTGGAAAAATAAAAATCTTTTGCTGATGAGCTCCGGAAATTTTGATGGCCTGGATAAAAAAAAGCTCTGCGAGCATATATTGACAAATAAATAACGATAGAAAAACACACAACCTACACAAATTTAACGAATTATCACAGATATTCATCCGTGATGATCCGTCTGATCTGCGTTATTGGGGTTTTATTTTAAATTTTAAACAGATTAACCCCTATTCTTTAATGATTTTCCGGGTAAATACCTTATCCCCGGTTTGTACGCTGATGATATATATTCCGCTTTCCAGGCCGGATATATCAATAGTTTCAGGAGGTTGTACCCGGGTTTTCGCGAGAAGCTGTTTGCCTGTGATATCGCAGACGGTTAATTTTTGAACCTTGTCCTTGTTAAATGCCGCCGAGCCATTTTCCACTTCAACATGGAGTATCCCATTAGTGGGATTGGGATAAAGCGAAAATTCTTTTTGTTGTGGGGCTTCAATGTTTACTGTTGGGTTTTCAAAAATACGTACATGACCGGCGTTAATGCCGTTTCCGTCATTCGAGCGAGCCCCGATGGCTACTATCGAGCCGTCATCGCTTATACTTGTGGAGGAGCCGAAGCGGTCCTCTGCTGTCTCCCCCTCAATAGCACCGCATGGAATTCTAGGTGGCATTCCATCAATTGGAAGCGGAGCAAATGAAAACAGAATTAAGACTTACCTAACATCAATGCCTGTAGGAATAACTAATTTTGTGTTAACGCCTGCAAAAACAACTCTTTTATTTAGAAATAACCAGCCGAACACTATAAGAATAGATGAAATTTCAATAGATGAAAAAGTTTGTCGTTCAGATGACCTTACAAATCCTTCTTCTAAAAAATGGACTTTAAGTGTAGGAGAATCAAGAAAGATTTCCTGTATTAATGTTTACGGCAATAATTCTGAAAGATATAATTATCCTTTAAGTATAAGTTATACTGATAAAAGTAATGGTGCATCTTATACTTTAAATGATGAAGATTCAAGGCTTGTTGGTAAAACAAGCACAATTACTTGTCCTGATGGCTATATTTCAGTTCCAGGAAGTGAAACTTATGGTACTTCCGATTTTTGTGTTATGAAATGGGAAGCGAAAAATGTAGGGGGAAATGCAACTTCTCAAGCAGCAGAAACTCCTTGGGTAAGTATATCACAGACAGAAGCAATTGCAAACTGCTCTGCATTAGGTGAAGGTTACCATCTAATCACGAACGAAGAATGGATGACAATCGCAAGGAATGTAGAACAGGTTGAAGATAATTGGAATTCAAGTGTGGTTGGTATTGGAGGATTATATAGGGGTAATAACGGTGATTTTGGTGATTTAGGTTGCGGTCCCTTTAGTATATTAGATGGTGAAACAACAGGTAGTAATTGTGAT
>JAWOBQ010000248.1:0-6973 GCA_046484255.1 Bacteroidales bacterium
ATCCCAATACGATGCCAGCTTGTATTGTATACGTGCAGAACTTTCATGTTCGCTGTATTTTTCCAGAAACCGCTCCAGCGAGAACCGGTACAATTCACCGGCATCTTCCCTTATAGATTTATCCCGTACATAACCCAGTCGTTGCAACTCAAATATCACCAATACTAAAGGGTTCTTATCCTCTTTATGTATTCTGTAAAGATTTTGATAGATATCCATAGACATGAGCCTGTAGTCGTTATCTTCTACCGGAAAGCTGAAATTCAAAAATTCACTTCCTGTTTTAAAGAAACGTGAATCATCCAGTTTACTCATTCCACCGGCTTTTACCAGGGGCAAGGGTTCCCGTGCATAAAACTCCAGTGCGTTTTTTGCCAGCAAATCATATACGGATCTCAATACAGGCTTTTGTTTAGGGGGCCGGCGGATAATTTCCTCATATGCTTTAAGAGGAGTGGCCGAGAGCACGTCTGCCTCATCCACCGATCGTTGATAATGGATCACTGCTTCGCGGATAATCCGCTCAGCGGGCCATTGTCTAATATCCTGGCTTGTATCGGAAAGGAAAGCTGTACGACCGCTTATGAAATGTTTATTCCGCCTGTAGTATTCAGAATACATTCCCCCCAGATGAGAATGAAAGATGGCCCGGGTAGCTTTATCTTCACTTAATGAAATGGCATTACGGAAAATGGTTATGGCTTTTACCACCGGTTCTTCCTCAAAATGCATGGTAAGTACGGCTTGACGAGTAACGGCCTTGACCAGTTGCATTTCATTCTCCTGCTCCAAAGCAAGTTCTTTGATCTGCAATACATATTCTAAAGCGGATTGAGGTTTGCCGGCTTTTTCCAATTCCTCCACTTTCTCCCATAGTTTTTCAAAGCTATCATTATCCGTCGTGCGCTGTTGAAAACTGGTAAAAGCAAGTGCAGCTGCCGTTGTGATCATAAGGGCAACAACAGCAGTAAAGATCGTTTTCCATTGCATAATTTTCCGTTTTAAGATTAATACACCCTTTGCCAAACCCTCCCGGTATTCAAAAATATTGTTCCCCTGATTTAATGTCAGACAGAAGCATCCAAAGACAACCCCTTGCAACTCCTTGCATAGAGCTTTGAAAAGTGCTGTTGCCACAAACTTCCGTTAATTATACCGGGCTAATATACAAAATCAATCATTCCATTCTATAGCCGAGGAGAAGTAATTTCTCAGCCCTTCAAACTCCATTAATTCTATACGGACAGAACCCACACTAACCTCACTTTCCCCAAACAAGGGCACCCGGTTTTTATCATCAGTAACATAAAGCACCATGGGGTCTTCTTTATCGAACACCCCTTTAATATCCAGAAGTGGCGTAAGCTTAATACATCTGAATTTCCCCAACCGGGTACTTATTTCTTCTTTCCCGCCATACTGAATACGTGCGGTATAAGTAGTATCATCGATCATAAAATCCACATTATAGATATCCCCTTCCCGGGCATTACCATAATCAAAGTTTCTGGCATAATAAAAAATGGATAGAATATCCTGTACATACTGCTTTGTTTTAACTTCTTTTCGTACTTCGCTCTTATTATTTCTAAGAAACCCCACAGCCCTGTTTTGGTCAAAGAAATAATCCTGATTGATCGTATAACCGCCTTCATTCACTCTTCTAACGGCTTTCCAGGGAGCCAGGGAACGGGTATCTATATACGTTTCATAGCGGTCATCCACTTTAAAAAACCAGCCAAAACCCTTGCTGGTAATCCCCCGGGCAATCACATGCATCGTTTCACGATCATAAATCTCTTTGATCTCATCTTTTACATCAAATGTAATATAGCCGGCCGTTAAGTTGCCGGTTACCAGGGAGTGATAATATACCCTGAATTTTAAAAACTCACCCGCCTGATAAGCACTATTAGGCTCATGCCGAAGTGCATTCTGTGCCGGTAATACTAAAGGGAAAACCAATGTGAGCAAAAAAACAACTATGGCAAGAGGCCCGGAAAAATATTTCTTATGAAGGTGTATCATATCTTTCGATTTTAAGTTTAATTTATCATATCAAAATTTAAGCCAAAAAACCCTTCATTAAACCTTTTGAAAATCTTAAAGCCGGCAGGAGAATGCTGCATAAATAAAAATGATTAGGTGTAAAGGGTTTAAAATGTGTATCTTCGTAACTAAAAAGGAAACATTATCGTAATTTTAAAGAAACCAACGACAAAAACACACTTGCTAATCAATGAATTATAAACACGCCCTAAATATATGGGGAAAACAGGAAAACGCGACTATTCATAACCGTTTATGGCTTTATTCGATATTTCAGTTGATTTGAACAAATTAATGATAAGCTTTTCTTTCGGAAAGATAAGCCGGTGAGATATTTACCCTGCCGGTTTGTATAAAATCCGGCTTCCAGCTTAATGCCTTCTGAAGATCGTTTTGCTCATACAACGACCAAAGCTGGATTTTTAATCCCTTCCTTTTTGCTGCTTCTATATCCTTTTTTGTTAACTCTTTATCGTGAAAGTTGTACGATAATCCGTCATAAGATTTCTTGAGTACGGTTTCCATATTTTTCCGAAAATCTTCAAAACCAAGTAAATAACATTCTATTTGGGGTTCGGTAATTTTGATCTTATCAAGAAAATAGGTATAATTGGTTTCCACCAACACATGATCCCACAGCTCATAATGTTTCAATAAGCTACTCAGTCTCTGGGCTATCATATCAAAATAGTGATCCGGGGCATTGTTTTCCTGAAAGCATTCTTCAGAGAAAGCCCCTTTAATATCAAGAGAGATAAAAGGGGTTGGTTTTCTTTCAACCATGAGCCTGAACACTTCTTCCAGTCTGCTAAGCGTAAAGGCTGTATCCTTTTTTGCAAATTCCTCCAGTTCCGCATCCCGGCAGGAAGGAATACACAACAGCCCCTGTTCGTTTTCAGGAAGGTTTCCATCATGAAACAACCAGATAGTACTGTCTTTACTACATTGAATATCAACTTCCGCACCATGGAGTTTGTCAAATGCATTCTTCACCGAAGAAGCTGTATTTTCCTGATAACCGGAGGCCAGGCCTTTTCCGCTACCACGGTGGCCAAGTATCCGTGTTTTTGTATTGTCTGGCTCTTCATGCTGTTGAGCACATGAAAAAAAGATTCCGGCCAGGATTATGGTAATTGTGATTTGACTTTTCAGCATCAGTACAATTTTTCTATCTGAAGCCAGGGAGAATTATTGGTCCGAAATAAAACTCCATTAAGGCACTTTGCTCAGTTTATTCTGGCTTGATCGGTTTGTAAATAACATTTAAATTACATACATATTCATTAAGGATATTAAATGCATCAAGCATCTCTTCCATTTCCCTTCGCTTCTCAGTATCGGAAGACGGGCTTAGATTCATTTGCTCATCCACATTAAACAAGCGTCCTTCCGAAAGGAAATACTTTTGCATAAGCAACTCGTTAATATCCCTGTTGACCCTCATAAACGGCACAAACGTATTTGCCTTAAAAGCTGAGCAAGTATCCAGGGGAGCTCCCAGCCAATGGACCTGCCCGGGAATTTCTACATCAAAATTATCTTTCATCATACTTGCTATCGTGGGAGTTATATCCGCGGATGAAGATACCGCAGGGATTATTTTTGATTCTTTCAGCAAAGGTGAAAACACTAACAAAGGCACATGATATTTTTCAATTGGTGAATAATCATGCATCGGCAAATGATGATCGCCAAAAACAAAAAATATCGTATTCTCAAAATCAGGTCGTTTTTTATAGTTGTGAAAAAATTGTCTCAAAGCATCGTCTGCATAAAATATTGTGGACAATTGTTTTTGCCTTTTCAGATAGAAATCCTCCGGTTTTGGAGTAGCAGGCATTTGTTTCAGGTGTGCCCGGAATGCATTTTCCCATTTTTTGGGAGAGGGCGGTGCAAAAGGATCATGCATGCTCAGGGTCAGGTAAATATCAATTCGGGGCTGATAATTCAATGAATCCAATATTTCCATAGATCGCCGGTAAACATCATGATCATGATATCCCCAGCTGAACTCTTCATCAGCTTCCCCGATTTTCCGGTATTCCCGGCCAAACCCCTTTTTCTCAAGAAAAAAATCAACCCCGGCCTCTTTCAAAAAGCTCTTCATAAAGTCAAAACCAGCCCACCCTCCATAAAAAAAGCTGCTATTATAGTTGGCGTTTTTACTTAAAACAGCATTCAAGGAAAGAAAATCAGGAAATGATCCTTTATCGTCCACCATAGCCATAAACCCTTTGTCGGCATATGGTAAAGAAGCTAAGGCCGAAGGCAATATATTAAATGTCCGCTCCGAGGTAACAAGGAAATTGCTCCAGTATAAACTTTTGCTTGCCAGGGAATCCAGAAATGGCGTAAAACTCCCCCAGCGTGCATTAGGGCCGGAAAAGTCGCGGGAAAGGCTTTCTACTATTATTAACACAAAGTTCGGATTCTCATCACGGAATTCAAAAAAACGACCTATCTGATCTTTATCCGTATTATTCCTCATAAAAGGATAATGATAACTGATATAGTCAAATTCATTTACGCCTTGCTGATACTGTCTGGCAATCTCAGCAATCTCATGTTTCGCATAATGCCGGCTGCTGCTTTTATATTTCACAAGCTCGTGAAGCAAGTGCGAGGTTTTATTTACCTGTTGATAAAAATCATGGTTTTTGTTATAATTTTTTATCTCCGGCCTAATATTATGAAAAAAAACCAAAGCTCCCAGAACGGGTAAAAAGGCAAGTAGGCGTACCGGCTGTGAAAATTTTACTTGCTTCATTACAAAAACCGGCAAAGCAATGGAAACCACAATTATCACAATTAGTTTAAGTATCTGCCCCAAAGTGAACCCCGCCGAAGAAGAGGAAATATACAAAACCTCACTTAATGGGTATACCAGCAATGAGTGGTCTAAAGGAATAAGCGTAACCTGATAATACTCTGTCAATGCCCATGTTATTACAGCCATCAAAAAAATAATAATGGTTGTTGAAATCATTGCGGCTCTAAAAAACTTTCGCGGCAGAATAACAAAAAGCAAAATAAAGATAATCCCGGTCATAGACGCAAATATAAAGTCGAACAAAAGGCCGGCTGCATAATTCAAAAACTCCACATTCGCATATTGAGCCGAAAGTGAAAAATATTCCATAAACCGTATTACAGAAAACACACAAAACAAAGCCCAGATCGCTTTTACGGGATTTTCTAATTTATCCCATAATTCCCGGACTTTCAATGATGTTTCAATTTTTTTCATCATTCTTGAAATCCAATTAAAAGAAAATAATTGCGGGTCCAAATCGTGACAAATGTAAAACTTTATGCTTGTATACGCCAAATGCATAATCAAAATAATATCGTTGATGGCTTTCCCCCGGTTGAAAACTGCTATACAATTCAACCCCGGTTGATAAGACCCAAATCAACGGATTAAGCCGTGAAATACGACAAGAGGAGTACATTTCAACGGATCATTCGTATTATCACCTTCTGAGTCCGGATACTGTCACATGGAACCTTCTCAAAAAGGCCTGAAGAACGATGAATACCAAAAAGCCGCCGCGATATTCTGGCAGCAAAAGCATTGGCAATAACCAACAAACTTCCGCAGGCACGAGATTCTCATAGAAGAGTCCGGTCTGAAACCACTAAATTTATCACAGCCGCTGAAAATCAAATGTGCCCTTTTTAGACTGGACTCATAGAATAAATGCCGGAAAAAATGCTACTTTTGTTTATCAGGATTTTTTTGGTTTGCACGGCTGAGATTACCCGAAAACATTATACTATATATGAGTTCCGCGATAAAGAAACTAAAAACGATGATCATCATAAACCCAATATCAGGGGGTTCTCAAAAGCATGATCTCCGGGTGATGGTTAGCAAATATCTGGACCGGGAGCAATTTGAGGTGGAGATTGTAACCACTGCTTATGCCGGGCATGCCTGTGCACTGGCAAGGGGTGCTTCGGCAAAGGGGTATCATATGGTCGTAGCAGCAGGTGGTGATGGATTGATCAACGAAATTGCAAGCGGATTGATATACAGCGACACGATAATGGGGATAATCCCCACTGGCAGTGGCAACGGGCTTGCCCGTCATTTAGGCATTCCGCTGAACCCCGTAAAAGCCATCCGGATTTTAAACCGCTTTAATACCGTAATGATCGATACCTGTAGTATTAATGACGAAAAAATATTTTGCAACATGGCCGGAGTTGGGTTTGATGCCCGGGTAGCGGAAAAATTTTCAAAAAGTGCGAAAAGAGGCTTAACTTCTTACGTAAAGATCATCGTAAAAGAATTTATCCGTTTCCCTTCTCATGAATATACCCTGAATATTAATGGGAATAGTATCCGGAGCAAAGCTATTTTAATTTCTTTTGCCAATTCCCGGCAATTTGGCAATAACGCAAAAATCGCACCCCTGGCTTCTGTTAATGACGGATTAATGGACGTATGTATTATGAAGGATTTTCCCCGCTACAAGGCCCCTTATATAGGGTTAATGCTACTAACAGGAGGCCTGCATAAAACCGCGGTCATGAAATATTTCAAAACCGCTGATGTGCGGATTACATTACCGGAAAATGCGGCTTGCCACACAGACGGGGACCCATACAATCCCGGGAAGGTGTTATCCATAAAAACAAACAGGCATTCCTTACGGATAGTCATACCGGAAAATATAACCATTTAGTGTTTGTCTATTATGTCCGGTCTCTTCGTTATGGTCGTATTTTAAACAGTCATTTACCAGAGTAAACTCCTTGTTTTAAATACTTCGCAAGCCCCGATAAAAAAAAACGGGGTAAACACCCGATAAAGACGGGGCAGGCTCGAACACGAACATTATGAACGAACCACTGGCTTTATAGACAGACACCATTTAGTATTGCATCTTCTCTGAGAGCTCCTGAACGGCTTGTTGAC
>JAWOBQ010000090.1:0-3885 GCA_046484255.1 Bacteroidales bacterium
CTTTTTTTCTTTTTTTTGCATTTGTGTGAAAATAACCTCAAAAATATACAAAAAAATCAAAAAGGCTATGGGAAAATCACTTAAAACAGAAACTTCCTACAAAACAGATTATAGAATAAATGAGGACACGGAAGAACCGCAAGCACTGAATACCATAAAGACCAGCTACCGGGAATTTGATGAACAAGGAAATATATTGCTTGACGAGGTGTACATGGAAGACGGCAGCTTCGATCGCAGATATGTTTGCCGCTATGAAGATAACAAATTGCTTGACGAAAAACTTTACATAACGGACCCTTCTGAATTGTCTGAGCATAACTCATTCGAATACGAGGGAGATAAAATCATAAAGGCCTATACTCATTTTCAGGACGGAAGCAGGGATACTATCCTTTATGACTATGATCCACAAGGGCATCTTATCAAAAAAACTATCATAGACGAGGATGAAGAAATTGAAGAAGTGGAGGAAAGGATATATGATCAGCAAAATTTAATTTCCCTGTACCGCTATGAAGACGGGGATATGGAACATCCCAGCCTGGAAGAACACAATGAATTCGATGAACAGGGTAATCTTATCGAGAAGATCGTGCATGATCATAAGGATGAGCAGAAGGAAAAACAAGTCTTTGAGTATGATGATCAAGGCAAAGAAACGATGATCAAAAACTACCGGAATGACCTGCTTCAGCAAAAAGCTATCTTCCATCGTGATGAGAACGGAAACCCTACGGAAATCATAGAAGAAAAACCCGGTCAACGCATTCGCATTGTTCAGCAGCATGACGCTAACGGGAATGTCACCGGGCAAACCGTATATAACACGCAGGATACTGTCTTATATAAGATCAGGAGAAAATTTGATGAGCATAATAATATGCTGGAATCTGTAGTGCAAAAAGATGAGTTGGGTACCGGATATTTTCAAATGTATAAGATCAGCATTCATCCGGAGTATTATTAATCCATCTGATCCTGCCTGCATACATTACCCTAAAAGCCGGTATTTGAATTTTCTGTTGGGAAACCCGCCCGATCATAATCATGAAAGCTGCTCAGAACGATAAAAAGAAAAACCCGTAAGATCTATTCAGGGCCCAGGGATGCTTTTAATATATTATCAAACTCATCCATCGTAAATGGTTTGCTGATAAATTTGTTGATCCCGGCCTGTTCACATTTTTCTTTAACTTCACCGGTAAGGCTGGCCGTCATTGCCACAATGGATAAGCGTTTGCGATCCTGTTCCTGTTCTTTCTTCCGGATAGCTCTGGCCAGTTCAAATCCATCCATTTCCGGCATCATAAGATCCGTAAGTAACAGGTCAAAATTCCCTGCTTCCAGTTTTTCTATTGCTTGTAATCCGTTGTCTGCAATTTCCACATCCACGTTCTTCTTTTTTTGGAGCGTCTTTAGAATGACTTTCTGGTTGATAAGATTATCTTCTGCCAGCAGCAGCTTTATTGTAGCGCTATGGCCAATGCTTTCGGTACTTTCAATATCTCCGGCCCCCGGCTCCCGGTCTCTATCGCCTTCATCCCCTCCCCTTTCAAAAGAAATCGTAAACCAAAACCTGGAGCCTTTTCCATAAACACTATCCACACCTATCTCTCCATCCATTTTCTTTACCAGTATTTTGGAAATCGCAAGACCTAAGCCCGTCCCTCCCTGTTCACTATGATCATTTTTCAACTGGGAAAACTCCCGGAATAACTTGATCTTACTGTGTTCTTTAATCCCAACCCCTGTATCTTCCACCCTAAACAGCAGGTTTACATGATCATTATCCTTTCCCTTAAAAACCACATCCAGTTTTACAGAACCTTCTTCCGTATACTTTACGGCATTGCTTAATAAATTGGATAATACCTGCCGGATCCTGTTACTATCGCCTATCAAAGAATCGGGTATCCGGCCATCTACATGAACACTTAACCGCAGGTTCTTCTTGGCGGCCTTATAGGAAAACATTTTCTCCACTATGGAAACTTCTTCACGCAGGTTAAAAACATTTTTATATAAACTTAACTGCCCGGATTCAATTTTTGAAAAATCCAAAACATCATTAATAATGTAGAGCAAACTCTCCCCACTACTGGTAATAATATCAAGGTATTCTATCTGCTCTTCGCTAAGGGGAGTATCTTTCAGCAGGTCTGCCATCCCAATGATGCCGTTTAGAGGCGTCCGTATCTCATGCGACATATTTGCCAGAAAACGCGACTTCGAACGAGTAGCTTCTTCCGCTTTTTCCCGGGCTTGCCGCTCGTTTTCTTTCAGTTGCTCAAGCTTTTCATTTGCCTTTTGTTGCTCTGTCAAAAGGGCCTCCACACGTTTACGCTGAGAAAACAGATCTAAAAGCACCTTTACTTTCCCTTTTAAAACCTGAGCCTTCAAAGGAGGGTTAATAAAATCTATCGCTGCCCCGGCACCCTCCCCGATTATATCCTCATTATCTTTAACAGCATACAAAATACATATCACCGGGAATGGCCCCTTTTCCTGTATCTGCTGAAACAATTGTATTAACTCAGCCTTTTCATGTTCTACTTCACAACTGCCCACTATAGCCAGGGCATATTCCCTGTGAGAAACTTTTTCAAGCGCTTCTCCCATGGTTTTAACTATACGAAGAGCCGCATCAAAACCGGAAAGCATTTGCTTATAGGTACGTATCTTTTGCTCTTCTTTCTCGATTATTAAAATTTCAGGATCATCTTCCATACTTCAAAATATTTATCGCTTTTTTTCAACCTGTCAAAGGTTTACGGAAGAAGTTCCGATGCATTATCCTTTATAGGCAGGGACTACAGCTTGCCAGGCCTTTATCATTATTTATGCCAAAGATATAGAACTTTCCTCGTTAACACATCATAATTTGAAAAAATGTTTAAAAACTTGTCTGAATACACAAAATATATTACCCCAGTTGAAAATCAACTTTGCCCTATCGCTAAAAAAAGGCTGATCTTGAGTGGCTTCGCCCTTTAGGGGTTGGGCAAAACGCCGCTGGAAATCAAATAATCCTTATTTAGACCGGAATTAAAAATTTGAGCAACAACGCAGAGATCGGACATTATGGACAAACACTACTTAACCAAAATCTTATAATATATTATCAAAAAAACGTAAGCCTGAGGGCAAGCTTCATTGTTTTCTTTGTAACGTATTATAGCTAACTCAACATTTATGCTGCACCGATTCATAAAATTCTTTTTAGAGAACAAGCTGGTTACCTTCTTAGTGCTGGTTATTTTTTTGGCCTGGGGCATCGCCACCTCTCCATTTAACTGGGATACAGGCATTCTGCCGGAGGATTCTGTTCCGGTGGATGCGATTCCTGACATTGGAGAAAACCAACAAATTGTATATACCGAATGGGAAGGCCGTTCGCCCCGGGATATTGAAGACCAGATCTCCTATCCTTTAACTACGGCACTATTAGGTGTTCCCGGTGTCAAAACCATTCGCAGCAACTCCATTTTTGGATTGTCCAGTATATACATAATTTTTGAAGAGGATGTGGAATTTTACTGGAGTCGTACGCGCATTCTGGAAAAGCTAAATTCTCTTCCTCCCGGCACGCTTCCTGCTGATGCCACTCCTGCTCTGGGCCCTGATGCCACTGCTCTTGGTCAGATATACTGGTACACTCTGGAGGCACGCGATAAAAACGGCAACCCTTCTGGCGGCTGGGATCCGCATGAACTACGAAGTATACAGGATTTCCATGTACGTTGGGCACTGACCTCAGCCAAAGGGGTAGCTGAAGTGGCTTCCATCGGAGGTTTTGTAAAAGAATATCAGATAGAACTTTATCCCGATGCCATGAGTGCACACGGAGTGGATGTATCACAAGTGATGGAAGCCGTAAAAAAC
>JAWOBQ010000193.1:0-2758 GCA_046484255.1 Bacteroidales bacterium
GTCCGGTCTAAAAACACTAAATTTATCACAGCCGCTAAAAATCAGCTTTACTCCATCCCTAAAGGGTGGATGATTTTTAGCGGCTTCACCCTTTAGGGTTTGGGGCAAAAAGCCGCTGAAAAGCAAATGTGACCTTTTTAGACCGGACTCATTATTGGTTATTGAGTATTTTATTGATCGCCCGTTCAAGGACTTCATCAGTCGTTTTGTCGTTCCAGTCGATCAGGGCGTGGACATCGGGCGGCACTCCATCTTCATAGTTATTTCCGTATTTATCCAGGGTTTGAGTGATGGAAAAGCGGTATGTCCACCCATTGGGGAGTTGGCCACCGTTGGGAGTACCAAGCCCGCCTCCGGTGGTGTCGCCAATAAGGGTTGCTCCGGGAATTGCTCTTATACCTAAGGCGGTAAGCGAACTGGAGCTGTAGGAACCGCGGTCAACCAAAACAATAATATCACTATGATATCGTGTTCCCTCTGAAGGCTCAAGATATACCGGTTCCGGAGCTGTAAAATCGTTATGCCCCGGACCGTCTTTGATCCGGCTGTAGTACAGAAGCGTTTTCTCATGGACAAACCGGCTTAAGATCTTGTATACATAAGAGATCGTCCCTCCGCCATTTTGCCGGATATCAAGGATCAATCCATCCGTGTTTTTATATCGATCCATTATAAATTCAAGGCTTGCGTTGTTTATGCTTCCGGAAAAAGAAGATAAACGAACATACGCTACCGAATCGCCCCGTAGAAAATCATGAGAAAAGGGACCTGTCCGGTAATAATGATCCGGAAGGTAATGATCAACCAATAAACGCCAGTCGAAGTTTTTGGGCCCCGATTGATAGTTTCCGAAAAAAGAAACATTGAAATTTGATTTCAGATTGGTATGATCATCGCGCAGTTCTCTCAGCATTGAGCCTAAAACATTAAATAATGAATCATCATTCATGTCCTCATACAGCATAGGACGGTACTTGTGTTTCATCGCATCCCAGTCAATGTTTTTGTACTCAAAATAGGAATATTTCCTGTCACATTCATTCCAGAGATAATCAAAATTAACAAAGGGGTCGTCGCTTTGAATGTCTTCCTCGAAAAGAAGCTTTTCACAGGAAAACAAAAAGGGGATCATTAGCATGGATAATCGTAAATATTTCATTGTTCCGGGGTGTTGATTTTTTCGTTGAGATTATAAAGAAAAGAGAGGAAAAAACTGTGCCTGCCTAATTCCAGCTTATCGGTTTTGTCGCCCGTATGGTAGGCATCCCATACGTATTTTAATGTAAAGGCATTCTGGTTTTTAAGATAGATCATATATTCCAGGGAAGAACTTAAACGGTAACCCCTGAAAAAGTTAAATTCATGATTATCAAATGGATCATAGTCATTCATTTCCGATGAATTATTCATATACGCATAACCATTTCTGAATGTTGTGTTTAGTACAGCTATATTCATTTGCCATGAGAGTTGCCGTTTACGGGGAATTAGCTGAAATTCAACAAGCTTCCAGTCAATGTCTTTTGTTGTTTTCCTGGATACATCACGATTGATCTTAAAGCTTGCAAACAGGGTTCCTATTGCTTCCAGCCCCAGGGCATTATTTTGAAGGCTTTCGTTATGCCTGAAATTTCCGCTAAGATTAACCATTCCCCCGGCTTTGAAATTCCATCTTTCCGAAGGTTCCCATGGAAGCTTGTATAATTCCGTATGGATAATATCTAATGACATCAGCAAGGCAGCACTTGGTTCATTACTGTTACGGAGTCCATTACTGTTACGGATGGAAGCCTGTCCGGCCGAGTAGATAAAACCCTGAATAGATTCTCTTTTGTGATCTTGCCTGTGCCTGCCGGCGTAAAAATTCCCGTTTATCCCATGGTAAATAACCGGGGAGGTGGCAAAGTCTCTAAGGTTGTAATATCCGCTGCCAAAACCCAGTTCAATATAGGTAGGGCGGAGGCTGTCGGAATGACGTAACGAAAAGGCCAGCTTCTCATCGTCCTGCCCGGAAAAATACATAGGGAAGATCAGCAGAAGATAACATATGATAAATCTGTATGTTTTCATAAAGATTGATATTGAGGGTGCTTCATATTCCAGCTACAAAAATAAAAAATTATATCGTATAAAATCCAGTTTAATAGCCAATTTACGCGAATTCCGCCGCCCTCAAAAACGCTGTCATTTCGATGGAGTTTTTTCGGAGCGGAGCGGAGAAAAAACGATTGAGAAATCCCCATAATGCAACGTTTTTTATGCAGTTGTTTTGCCGGATAGCCGAGAAAAAATGACTGAAAAATTCCCAGCCGGCATGTCATTTGCAAAATAATCCTCATTGTCTGAACTTTGATTTACTCGATCGAAGGTATTAGTCAATCCCCGGCTTTTGGCATATTCGATATCAATAACGTGGAAGCGCGGATTTATGCCAAAGGGAACCATTTCTGGGATTTGCAGGAATTCCCTCATTACGAGGTGCCCAAAGGAAGCGGCAAGCACACCATTTTGACCAATGCTTTCTGGATTGGCGGGGAAGACTCCGCCGGACAGCGTTATGTCTCCGCACAAAAGTACTCACAACGGCAAGAGTATACGTTCGGCCCTTTATCCACGGACGGATCCTTATCCACAGATTATCAAACCATAGATAACTATATTTCCGTTTGGAAGATATCCCGTGACCAAATCGATCAGCATAAGGCCTGGGCTCAGGACTCTGCAAGCATGCCCGGGTACTCTATTCCCCCGGATATAT
>JAWOBQ010000284.1:0-14653 GCA_046484255.1 Bacteroidales bacterium
GTGCATGATGGCTTAATAGGACACGCTATGGCGTATCTCTGTAATGATTAATTTTTCGTCATTTTTACGACCACAATTTAATCATTTTAATATACATGCACGGGGTTTTGAAAAAATTTTTCTACTCCTGGATTGAAATCATAACGGTATGTTCTATTGTGTCATCGGTTGACTAATAATCGGTAATTAAGGTTTCCGTATAGTTCCCGTCAGAATTATCAGGTATGGCCCGGTTTTTTATCTGTATTCGTATTCCCCTCACCAAAGTTTCAGTACGAATTAACAAGAGATGGACTTTGCGACTGCCTGGGAAACTGTACAGGATCCGGATAGATATCATATGGTAAATCTTCGATCACATTATCGGCATGCAGGTTGCAGGTGGAATATGAATTAAAAACGAAAGCGTTAGCTATTTTCTGCATATGATTGAAAGCGATAACCAAGGGACGGAAATAATTATCAGGAGATTTCAAACGGGAGGCAGGTATTAAATTGAAAGCTTTATCTTTGCAACGATGACGAATATTATACCGGCAAAATATAACTTTTGGAATGTAGTTTATGAGATTTGTGTGAGAGCGGTAAAATGTTTTTCCCGGAAATTAAAAAAAACGGAAAAAAAGCTTTTGGAAGCAGATCGATCAACGGCATTACCCGGCCAACCTGTTTTTATCATTGGTGTGCCCAGGACGGGTTCTACATTTTCCTATCAATTGATAACCAACCGGTATGATGTCAGTTATTTCGATAACTTAGTGGATATTATGCATTCTTTTCCCTTAACCGGATTTTACTACAGTTATAAAATGTTTGGTAACAAACCCCATAATTGTTTTAAATCCAAAAGCGGAAACACCTTAAGTTATGGGCTTCATTGCCCTGGCGAAGCCGGGAATTATTGGTACAGATTTTTTAAAAAGCAGCAATATCTTGTTCGGCCTGAAGATTTGACATCCGCAACAAAACAGCAACTTAAAGCAGAAATTGAATCTGTTATAAAAAGATATAAAAAGCCGTTGGTTATAAAAAATCTGGCTAACAGCCTTAGGTTAAGGTTATTAAAAGAGCTTTTCCCGGATGCAAAGATTATTATCATTGACAGGAATCTGAAGGATACCGCCAGATCAATTGCAAAGATCAGGAAAAAGAAATCAGTTTCACGGAATGAATTTTGGAGTATTTATCCACCTGAAATCAAGGATATGAATTTTCAAGATGAATCGGAACGTATACATCAACAAATTCATTCCGTTAAGAAATATATAGAGAATGATATAAAGCACTTTCCTCCGGAAAACATATTACACATTCAGTATGAAAATCTGATAAATTCTCCGGAGCAGATATTGAATAACCTGGATCAGTTTATGGATACCGGGTTAAGGAAAAATAGCCGCTTACCGGCTAATTTACAAAAGCAAAAATCCGGATAGATGGAGATCAGGCAAAGATATGAAGCGTTTTGTGCGGAAAATGAAGTTCCGCTTTTCATGCAGCCATTTTGGCTGGACTTAAGCTGCGGTGCTGAACATTGGGATGTTGTTTTTGCGGAAAACAAAGGACGCATTACAGGCGTTTTGCCTTACTACTTAAAACGGAAAGGGTTTATCAGCATGCCACCATTGACACCTTATATGGGGCCTTTTATTCCTTATCCTGCAGATATGAAATATGCCAAACGCCTTTCGCATGAACATGCAGTAATGGAGGAACTTATTGGGGAATTGCCCCGGTTTAAATACTATAATCAGCGATTTCATCATAGTATAAATAACTGGCTGCCGTTTTACTGGAAACAGTTCCGTCAAACAACACGATATACTTATATTTTGCCGGATATTAGTGATACAGAAACGGTATTTGCGGCATTTAAAAACAATGTCAAACGGAATATTAAAAAAGCCCAAAAGGAATTTGTTGTACGAGAGTTGGAAGATACGGAAGTTCAGGAGTATTATGAAATCATATCCAAAAACAGAAAACCACCTTATTCACCGGATTATTTGAAAAATCTAATTACTTCCTGTTCGGAACAAAAGTGTGGAAGAACATTTGCTGCATTTGACGAGAAAGGGAAATTGTATGCTGCTGTATTTGTTGTATGGGATAATAATGCTGCTTATTATATTTTGGGAGCCCGGGATCCGGAGCTGCAAACTCAACAAGCCATGAGCTTGAATTTATGGTCAGCTATTGAGTTTGTATCCGGAAAAGTGCAAAGTTTTGATTTCGAAGGAAGCATGATCGAGCCTGTGGAAAGGTACTTCAGAACTTATGGAACAATACAGACACCTTATATGCATGTGTTTAAAATAAACTCTGTTTTATTAAAGTTGGCCTTTTCAACAGCTGATATATTTAATGTAAAATACTAATCAAAAACGAATGTTTGTAGACGCACATTTCCATCCCGGTTTAAAAGGTTTTACGCCAGAGAAGATCACTGAATATCTGGACAGGGAAAAAATAGATCAAATATGGTTGTTTTCCTGGGAAGAACTTAATCCGCCAATCCCTGAACTGTACCGGCATATTTCTGTTGAAGAAATTTTAGAGGCCTATCATCATAACCCGGATAGAATTGTGCCTTTTTATGCTCCCGATCCGACACAATCTGATGTTTGTGATAGATTAACGCGGTATGCCGAAAAAGGGATCAAAGGATATGGAGAGCTAAAAGTTACGGCCCGGTGGTCAGACCCGGAGATTACAAAAATGCTTGAATGCTTGAGAAAACAAAGGTTTCCTATAGTTTTTCATAATGAGCTATCCCGGTATCATTATATGCCAAATTCCAAAAGTTATTTTGACCGTCAGTTTGGGAAACTAATGAATGGTGCTTTTAACGGTGTTTCCAGGTTGTATATTGATCAATTTGTAAATGCTACCGGGCTTTTTCGCAAAAAGATCAATCGGAAGCTTAAATATTTTCCCGGCTATATGCTGGATATGGCCGAGTTTGAACAGCAATTGCAAGCCTTTCCCGATGTAACTTTTATTGCTCACGGACCGCTTTTTTGGAAAGCCATTGCCTCAGATTATAGTCCTGTACTTAAAAATGACAAAGGCAAGATTCGTGAAAAAGGAGTGTCTGTCAGACTTTTGGAAGAATACGATAATCTGTATGCTGATATTTCAGGGAATAGTGGGTTTAATGCACTAAACAGAGATCATGAGTTTACAAAATGGTTTCTGGAACATCTGCCTCATAAGTTGCTTTATGGTACAGATAATTATTTATTAGGCCAGAAAGAATTGATTAACGCTTTCGAGTTGTCTGAAGACAAAAAGAAATTAATTTTGGGAGATAATGCTTATCAAATTTTATATCAAGAAAAAGAAACCGATCAATGAAACCAATAATTATAATTGCAGGAGTACCGCAATCGTATACATCGATAATCAGTAAATTTCTTTTAGATAATGGAGCATATCAGGATAAGGAAGATCTGATGGGGGAGCCTGGGGGTGTCCTGAATTATGAACGCTTTGAAAGCAAAACCCTTGAAGAATATGTGAAAAAGAGAAGGGTATTTAAACAAGGCGACCTGTCCGTATTTTTTGACTCTTTACCGGAAGATAAAGTGGTTGTATTAAAATTACCTTTTATTATACAGTTTATTAATGAATTGGATCAGTTTACAAACCGGGAAATAAGATTAATCTATGCTCAGCGAAATCCTCAGGATACAATCCTCAGCTCAATGAATAAAGTCAGAAAGCGTAATCCCAAAAAGCAAAAATTTGATTTTATTTATTATTTTGAGCGGATTGTGTGGTATTATAATTTTATGGTTGATTGTAAATTCCCTACTTTCCCGTTGATCACAGAAAAGCTGTTAAAAAAAGACAAATATACTTCAGAAGCATTATTGGAATTTTGTTATCTGAAAACGGATAATATTAATTATGAGAGTATTGATCCGGCTAAGATTAAAAAGAAAAAACCAGACTATGTTAAGTACCGGTTTGCAAATTTTCTATGGAAGCGCTTAAGCCGTTTGTTTCAGGTATATAAATTATAATTCGTAATTTTATAATGTAATTTTGAAAATTTGGAAAATCAATCTTATAAAGCTATAATGAAAAATATTCTATTAATTACCTGTTGGTATCCTTATCCATTGAAACCGTGGAAGAGTTTTTTTGTTAAAGAGCATGCCTTAGCCATAGCAAAACAAGGATATAATGTGAAAGTTTTACATATTAATATGATTGAAGGCAAATCTTTATTTAGAACAGAAATTTTTGAACGTCAGACCGAATTGGATGAAATGGAATTAAGGATCACTACACGGTTTAATAAAAAACTATATGGGTTATTGCCTTTTTATTTTTCTTATATTCCCGGGGTTAAAAGGATTTACAAAAAGCTTATCCTATCGTTCAATCCGGATTTATTGCATGCAAATGTAGTTTTTCAGGCAGGGGTTGTCACACGTTTACTACACAACAAATTTCAAATTCCATATATTATTACAGAGCATTTGACCAGTATTCCTGTTTTGCTCAAGAATCCCCTTTTTAAATATTTTGTCATAAAAGCACAAAAAGAAGCAAAGGCCATTACAACTGTTTCTGATTTTCATCGTGATCAATTATTAAAGATACATGAACTTGATCTGGATGCTGAAAAATTGGTTGTTGTTCCAAATGTTGTTCGACCGCATACAAAATCAGATCTTACAATAGATTATCCTGCAAATCCGGCTAAATATAATTTTTTAATGGTTGCGAATTTAACCATTAAAAAACATCAACCAAAGCGGCCTGATTTGGTTATTAAAGCATTGGCTAAAGTTAAAGAGAAATTGGATAAGGATATCAGGTTGGTGTTAATAGGAGGAGGAGAGCGGGTAAAGTTTTATGAAGATATTTGTTATAAAAATAACATTGAATTGGTGCAAACAGGGTTTATCCAAAAGGAATATGTATACGAATATTACAAACAAACGGATTATTTCCTTCATGCTTCCGAAATAGAAACGTTTAGTTTGGTTGTAGCCGAGGCGCTTTTGTTTGGGATCCCGTGTCTTGTATCCGATAATACAGCATTAAAAGAAAGGATTGAGCCTTTTAGCGGCTTATTGGTTGAAAACACGGTTGAGGCATGGGCAGGGGGTATATTAGAGTTAATACAGACCGAATGGGATCGTGAAAAGATAAAAGGCCATTACAAAAACTTATATACCCCGGAATCCGTAGGTAATGCTTTTGATCGTCTTTATAAATCACTGAACCTGAAATAAACGTAAGCAAGAATAAAAATCACACCCCCTTCTTTCTCACAACAAACCATGGATTCAGGAGTTCTTTTTTGTTATAGAGCAAAGGAGTTTTCATATCAGCTGTTGTTACCAGAATTCCGGCTGCCTGGGCTATGGCCTGGCCGGCGGCGGTATCCCATTCCATGGTGGGAGCAAAGCGTGGATATAGATCTGCTTTGCCTTCGGCTACCATACATAGCTTCAATGAAGAACCGCGGCTGATAACTTCGGTTTTGCCAAATTTCTTTTCGTACGTATGGATAATTTCACGTGTCTCATTATTCATGTGAGAACGACTGCCAACGACGGTAAATGGCTCGTTGATAGCAGAATTCATCGGTAGTTTGGTCCCTTTCTCAAATAAAGACTCCAGGGAATGAACTTTATGATCGGTATCAATACCGGTCATTTTCCATGAACCCAGCCCATTGATGCCCACATATAATTCCCGGGTAACCGGTACATAGATCACTCCATTCATGGTTTTTTGATCTTCGATCATAGCAATGTTTACTGTAAATTCACCATTGCGTTTGATGAATTCTTTTGTCCCGTCCAAAGGGTCGACACACCAGAATTTATACCAATCACTGCGCTCATCGTAAGCCATTTCTTTCCCTTCTTCACTTAACACCGGATACCCCGTAGTTTCTAAGTGTTTCATGATCGTATTGTGCGCCTTGCGGTCTGCTTTGGTTAAAGGGGAATTATCTGCCTTGTTTTCAATATCAAAATCATCTGTTTCGTAAACAGATAAAATCTCTTTACCTGCTATAATAGCTGCATTGATGGCGGTTATAATATTCTTCATAATTAAAATAAATTATAGGTTAATCCAAGCCCGGTGACAGTGGCGAACATATAGAGGATGGTCAGCGGCAAGCCTACTTTCATATAATCCTTAAACTGGTAGCCTCCGGGCCCGTAGACCATAAGGTTGGTTTGATAACCAATGGGCGTGATAAAATTGGCGGCAGCGGCAAAGGATACCAATAGTACGAAGGGAGTAGGGTTATAATTAAGGTCTATTGCTATGGTAACCGCAATAGGAAAGATAATGGCAACAGCAGCTTTGTTGGTAATATAGGCAGCCAATAAGGATGTAATGGCGTAGATGCCAAACAACAGGCCGTATATTCCGAGGGGTTTGAGGAATTGGATAAATAAAACAGCGATCATTTCAGCTACTCCCGATTTTATCATAGCGGTACCTATAGCCAGTGCCAGGGCTATGATCACGGCCAGGTTATAATCCAGGCTTTTAGGCAAGTCTTTGGCATTGGCGATGCCTAATAATGTGATAATGCATATTAAAACGCTTAAACCGATAAATAGCTTTACCAGTCCGGTAGCAGCAAGCAGGATCGTAAGCACTGTCCCTCCGAGTAATACAAGGACTTTCCAGGGAGGGAGCTTTTGGAAGTCGCGTAATTTGGAGATGGAATAAAAATCTACGGTATCACGGGAGCGCTTTTCAAAGTCATTCCCTGTAAGAAGCAAAAGCACGTCGCCGGCGGCAAGTTTCACGGAGCCTATTTTCCCGGAAATACGTTCCCCGTTGCGGTGAACAGCAATGATCGCAGCATCATATTTGCCACGGAAATAAGCTTCTTTTATGGTTTTTCCGATTAGCGAAGAGTTATGGGAAATAACCACTTCGCGTACTTCAGTATGGGTTTTTTTCGAGAACATGCCCACCTGGGTTAGCTTTAAGCCGGTATTGGAATTGATCATGTCGGCAATAGTATCTGTGTCGCCGGCAAAGATCAGGATGTCTTCTTCTTTCAGGATGGTTCTTGGGGTTACTGCAGTAAGGGATTGATTGTTGCGATGGATCTCTACAAGGAATAACCCCCTGAGGTTTCGCAGTTCGGCTTCTTCGATGGATTTCCCAATAAATTTGCTTCCGGGGCGGATCTGTACTTCCACCAGATATTCTCTGCGCTTACGGCTGAAATCTGTGATGACGTCTTTGCGGTTAGGAAGTAAATGTTTTCCGGCAAGCATCATAAATGCAATGCCGATAATTATCATTGGGCCCCCTACACTGAAAAAGTCAAACAGTTGAAGTTCCTGAAGCCCGGGTATGTTTTCCTGGTCAACAATCAATCCATTGACAATAAGGTTTGTAGAGGTTCCGATCAGGGTAGCACAGCCTCCCAGGATAGCTGCATAGGACAGGGGGATCATAAGTTTTGAGGGGGCAATGCTATAGCGTCGGGACCATGAATGGACATAAGGCATTAGGATAGCGACTAAAGGGGTATTGTTCAGAAAAGCAGAGAAAGATGATACCAAAAGCATCATCCGCCAGAGAAACCCATTGTAGGTTTGAGCCCGTTTGAAGATCCTGTCAAAAAAATTCTCCAGGACACCGGTTTTCCGGATGGTATCTCCCAGTAAAAGCAGCAGTAAAATAACCGCGATTTGTTCGTTGGCGAATCCACCGATCATCTCCCGGGGGGTTAATACCCCGAAAACCCCAAGGATAACCACAGCGATTACAAATGTAAAAGCCGGGCCAATCCATTCCCGGTAAAGAGAAAAAAGGATGAACAATATAATGATAAGGACAATGAAACTGTCAAAATATTCCATAAAAATTAGCTGCTTAAAACTGTGGATAAAAATAGTTTTTTTATCAGGACTGACCAATGATTTGTTTAAATTTGTACATATTTTTAATTTTAAAATTTTTGCTTATGGACCAGAAGAAGCGAAACATCTATGTCTGTAACAAGATGCTTCAGCGGCAGGATAAGGAAGCATTGCTGCAGCAACAGGCGCGTGTAATTTGGTTAACAGGCTTTTCCGGATCCGGAAAATCCACAGTGGCTACATCACTGGAAAGAGCCCTCTCGAAGCGGAATTTCTTAACCCAGGTTTTGGACGGGGATAATATCCGGGCCGGGATCAATAATAACCTTGGGTTTTCTGAACAGGACCGGACGGAGAATATCAGAAGGATCGCTGAAGTTAATAAGCTATTTCTGAATTGCGGGATCATTACCATTAATAGTTTTATTAGCCCGACAAAGAAAATACGTGAATTAGCCAGAGAGATCGTAGGAGGAGATAACTTTGTAGAGGTTTTTGTGAATGCCCCTTTAGAGATTTGTGAACAACGGGATACCAAAGGATTGTATAAACGTGCACGACGTGGTGAGATTAAAGATTTTACCGGGATTGACTCTCCTTTTGAGCCTCCGGAGGCACCCGATATAGAGCTGGAAACGCATGTTGAAAGTATTGAAGAATCCATTGAAAAAGCCTTACGCATAATATTGCCTGAGATCACTTATGTCAGGAATGAAGACTAAATCGTGCCCGCATTAGGGTATCCGGGAAAACAGTAGGTACTTATAGGGTAGCGGACAGTAAGAATTGAGGGGATTAGAGATAGATATTAAATTAAGGAGGAAAGTGCTTTTAACGATCAGTTTATTGTGGAAAAATTATTTTGCTTGCGGTAATAATTAAATAAAAAAATTTTATTTTCGCTTGCCAATTCAAAAAATATAATCAGGATGAATATTTATGAGAAATTGTTAAAGGGGGAGTCGAAAATTTCCGTAATTGGATTAGGATATGTGGGGCTTCCTATTGCGCTTGAGTTTGCTTCGAAAGTTGGCGTGATTGGTTTTGATATCAAAGAAGATCGTGTGAAAAAGATGAAGCGAAAGCAGGACCCCAGCAGGGAATTACAGCCGGAGGCTTTTGAGAATCGGGATATTGAGTTTACGGCTGATCCTGATGACATTCGAAAAGCACACTTCCATGTAGTCGGAGTCCCTACTCCTATCGATAGTTCAAATATGCCTGACCTGGGGCCTTTGCGCTCTGCTTCAAAAATGGTGGGAAAAGCATTGAAAAAGGGGGATTATGTAGTATATGAATCAACAGTATACCCGGGTGCTACAGAAGAAGAATGTATTCCTATATTGGAGCTGGAGTCCGGATTGAAATGTGGAGAAGATTTTAAAATCGGATTTTCTCCCGAAAGGATCAACCCCGGGGATAAAGTGAATACACTTACGAATACAAAAAAGATCGTCTCCGGAAATGATGAAATGGCACTGGAGAATATTGCTAAAACGTATGAGCTTATCATTAAAGCAGGAGTACATAGAGCCCCCACGATAAAAGTTGCGGAAGCAGGAAAAATTATTGAAAATACTCAGCGCGACGTGAACATCGCTTTGATGAATGAGTTGTCTATTATTTTTAATCGTATGGATATTAATACATATGATGTGTTGGAGGCCGCCGGAACAAAATGGAACTTTTTAAAGTTTTTTCCCGGCCTGGTAGGAGGACATTGCATAGGAGTGGATCCTTATTATTTGACCTATAAGGCTAAAGAACTTAACTATCATCCGCAAATCATTGATTCCGGAAGGTTTGTCAATGACTCTATGGGAAGGTATGTGGCTAAACAGCTCGTAAAGATACTTATTGCAAGGGATAAAAATGTGCTTCGCTCTAAGGTTTTGGTTATGGGGATCACCTTTAAAGAAAATGTTACTGATATCAGAAATTCCAAGGTGGTCGATGTGGTTCGCGAACTTGAAGATTATGGCGTGAATGTTGACGTTGTGGATAAATGGGCAGACAAAGAGGAGGTAAAGCACGAGTATGGAATAGAAATGAAAGAAAGGCCGGAAAAGCATTATGATGCTGTTATCCTGGCTGTTTCACATGAACAATACACACAAATGAAGGAAGAAGATTTTCTTGCCTTGTGCTCCGAAAATCCCGTCTTTATTGATGTTAAAGGAATTTATAGAAATAGCTTTAAAAAAATGACATACTGGAGTTTATAATAACCCCATACGTTTAGAGCAGCCTGAAAAAATATCTCAGGCTTTTTTTATGCCAATCTTCCCCCCTTATGCCGGGATTTCGGCATTCAAACGAGTGATTATAACCAGGTTGTCGAATTTTTGAATAAAGGGGGTACTTTATCGCGTTCAGGGAGTAGCCTGAAAGCAAAAGACATAAATATCAGAATAAACGCATTTTGTAATTATTCAAACAGAGATAATATTGATGGGGAAACATTGGTTTGTCATATATACGAGATCAAGGAAAGAGCACATAACTGCCCGGTTTTTGGACGATCAAGGCGTGGAGTATTATTTGCCACTGCAGAAGAAATTGCGTTATTGGAAGGATCGAAAGAAGTGGATCGATACACCTTTAATTCCTTCATATATTTTTGTCAGGATTGGTGATGATAAAGAATACCTGTCGGTTTTAAAAACCGAGGGGGTAGTTTGCTTTGTCACATTTGAAGGAAAAGCCGCTATCGTACCAGATAAACAGATCGAAGACTTAAGGCTATTGCTTGCCAGCGATAAAGAACTGGAAGTTACTTCACAGACGTTTGAGCATGGCGATGATATACAGGTAAAAGCAGGGCCGCTTAAAGGGCTTGAGGGAATGCTGGTATATTATAAGAACAAGCATAAAGTGCGTGTGCAGATCGAGCATATTGGTCAATCTTTGCTTGTGGAGATTGATCCGAAATATTTAGTCAAAAGGGACAAACCGGTTTAGCAGGAGCGCATAAGAAGCACCACGGTTTGGGTAAATTGATTGCTTTTTATGGACAGTCAGGAAATTTGTTTAAAAGCTCTTTCGGCTGGGTTAAAAAAAACTTTTATTCGTAGTTTAATGGCTCAGTATCCCCCTTTAAAACGCGTAAACCATTCATTGCCAGAGCTTTCATTTCATCTTCCCCGGGATATACAAAGACAGGAGCGAGGTGTTTCACTCGTTTTTTTATGGATTCAACCACACTTTTTCCATAGGCAATACCTCCGGTAAGTAATATAGCGTTGATTTTCCCTTCAAGCACTGCCGAAAGTGCGCCAATTTCTTTGGCTATCTGGTAAGCCATTGCTTCTTGTATAAGAGCTGCTTTTTCTTCTCCATTTTCAGCACGTTTTTCTACATCATAGGCATCATTTGTCTGCAGGTATGCTACTAGCCCTCCTTTTCCTTTAATCATCTGTTTCATATCATGCAGGGTATATTTTTCACTAAAGCAGAGTTTGATAATTTGCCCTGAGGGGAGGCTTCCGCTGCGTTCTGGTGAAAATGGGCCATCACCGTCCAGGGCGTTATTAACATCGATGACCCGTCCTTTTTGGTGAGCGCCTACACTGATACCCCCACCCATATGAGCTACGATCAGGTTAATCTCTTCATATTCCTGGTCTTGTTGTTTGGCATGAGTTCTGGCTATAGCTTTTTGATTTAAAGCATGGAAAATAGAGATACGTTGAAAGTTTGGGTGCCCGGCTATTCTAGCCACAGGCTGCATTTCATCAACGACCACAGGATCTGCAATAAAAGCTTTAGCTTTGGGCAGGCTTTTGGCAATATCATTAGCAATAAGCCCTCCCAGGTTCGAGGCATGCTGGCCTAAAACGCCCACTTTCAGGTCCTCCAGCATTTTTTTATTCACATTGTAGACCCCTGAGGGGATGGGTTTTATTAGTCCCCCCCGGCCAACTACCGCTGCAATTTCTTCCAGTTCTACACCTGCGGCCTCCAGTTCATCCAGAATAATTTTCTTACGGAATTCATATTGATCGGTGATCTCTTTGAAAGGTTTTAACGATTCAGTGCTGTGCTTGATATTTTTGAGGAAGATCTCCTTGTCATTTTGAAAAACAGCTATCTTGGTCGATGTTGACCCCGGATTGATAGCTAAAATAAGTTTACTCATCATATGGTTTATTTTTATAATTTCAAAAAAAAGCTTAGTCCATTGCGGCTGCTAAAGCAATGGACATAAGTTTACTCTCTTCGCTGTCGGCGCGGGATGTAAGTACTACCGGCACAGATGCTCCCATGATAACAGCTGCTGATAACCCACCCCCTAAAAAATTCAGTGTTTTATATGCGACATTGCCTGTGTTTATATCCGGAAGTACGAGAATATCAGCGTCACCGGCGACAGTACTTTTAATGCCCTTCAATTCGGCTGCTTCTGCGGATACCGCATTATCCAGGGCTAATGGACCGTCGATCTCACAACCTTTGATCTGTCCGCGGCGGTTCATGATTGTTAAAAGAGCTGCATCCGTGGTCGCACTCATTTTCGGATTTACAACTTCCACTGCACCGATCACGGCTACTTTTGGTTTTTTAATCCCCAGCCGATGAAAACCATCTACGGCATTACGAATAATATCTGCTTTTTCACCCAGCTCCGGGCAAATGTTCATGGCTGCATCAGTTACACCAATTAGCTTATGATAATAGGGCGATTCTATAAATGCCACATGGCTTAGCGTCCCTCCTTTGCGTAAACCTTCTTCCTTATCCAATACGGCCTTTAATAAAGGGCCGGTGCTAACTTTACCTTTCATTAATATATCGGCATCTCCTTTGCGAATTAATGAAACCGCTAGTTTTGCTGCTGCTGAGGGATCAGGCTCGTCGTAAATGCGTATGCCTGATAGTGAAAAACCTATGGTGGCGCTGATATCTTCGATCATGGCTTTATCTCCCACTAAAACCGGCTTGATAATGTCGTTTTCCGTGGCATTCTTTATGGCTTGTAAAACACCTTTGTCTGCAGCTGCTGCTACAGCCAGACACTGTGTGGTCTTGTTTTTAGCCATCTTTGCCAATTCTGATAATTTCTTGATCATATCTGAAAATTTATGGATTACCCAATATCAAAACCAAAAAACAAAAATAGAAAACAAAATGCAATAATACGATATTTTATGATTACTTTTTTCCCTTTGATCAGTACGCCCGGTCTAAAAAGGTCATGTTTGATTTTTAGCGGATGTGATAAATTTAGTGTGTTTAGACCAGTCTCATAATAGTATTTTCAAGTTTTGTTTTCGGACAAAACTATGGGAGCGGAGTAATGGATGATATGAACTTTTGTAGCCCTTATATGTTCTTTATTATAACTAAGGGCAGTCTGAAAAGGTTAATTTTGATTTTTTTATTAAATTTCAGTCAAATAAAAACAGCCACCTTTTAGGGATAGGGTAAAGCTGATCTTTAGCGGGGATGATAAAATTTATGTTTTTAGACCGGGCTGATCACTGAATAGAAACAAAAAGACCAATCTTGGCTAAAAGTTTTGAGAACAATAATAATTTGAGGGACCGCTTATATAGATGCAATAGTGCAAATGGGTGTACATCAAAAATAAAACTTAGATATGCTGCATATCTCAAAACCCAGGGTAAAGCTATATATAAAATATATGGTTAGCCTTCGGTGCAAGTTAATGGTAATAGAAGAGCTTAACAAATTGGGGCTTAAATATTTGGTGGTAGATCTGGGCGTGGTTGAATTATTGGAAGATATTTCTTTGGAGCAACGTGAACAGTTCAGGCAAAACTTGCTTAAATCGGGTTTGGAATTACTGGAGGATAAAAAAAGTATTCTTGTTGAACGAATAAAAAATGTGATTGTAGAAATGATCCATTACTCTGATGAACTGCCTGAAATAAATTACTCCCATTATATAAGCAAAAAGCTGGGGTACGATTACACTTACCTGTCGAACCTTTTCTCAGAGGTGAAGGGTATCACGCTACAGCAATATATAATAACCCACAGAATTGAAAAGGCGAAAGAGCTATTACTTTACGACGAGCTTAATATATCCGAAATATCATACAATCTTCAGTACAGCAGTGTTGCACACTTTTCCAATCAGTTCAAAAGGATTACCGGTCTTAATCCTTCGTACTATAAAAAGTTAAAAAGAAAGCGAATGGGCAATCTGGAAGATCTGTAATCGGATTTTGGTAAGCACTTCTTTCACAGAGGATTTAGCGGGCAGGAAGATGCTGGAAAATTGGAGCCGGCAATGGAGACTTTTTATTGAACTAATCAACGTGCTTACCAAGGGATTTGATGATGTTGATGAGGACCCAATTTTGGAAGGGTGTTTTCACGATCAGTCGGCATATGAAATACGAATCCGGCTGCTGATCCGAAGGAGGGATTTGATAGTTAAGGCTTAGCCATAATTAGTCTCTGTCCGTAAAGTCCCATTTACTGCGTTACGCTTGCCCGAAAATTGCTCATTTACCTGAGTAAACTGCGCATTTTCGGGCTGCGCAAGCCTTGTAAATGGAACCTTCTGAACAGAGACATGATCACTAAGACAGCTTGTCCACTTTAGTGACAGACTCTAATTAGAGTCTGTCCATAAAGTCGAGTGTTTGATTCATAATGTTCGAGATCAAGGCTTGCCCCGTTTTTATCGGGTGTTTACCCCGTTTTTTTTATCGGGGAACGAAGTAAGCTCTTGAACACCTTTAAAAATAATTAAAGTTGTGAAAAAAAATTTTAAACCGCAGTATACTAGTGTATATGAGGATTTAAAATTTGAG
>JAWOBQ010000324.1:0-4705 GCA_046484255.1 Bacteroidales bacterium
TACGGGATATGCTTTTTAGGTACTTTGGCATATATAATCAGCTATAACGGTATGATACGGCCGGTTTTTAATCCAAACATCATCAAGCAGATAAGCAGACTGGGTGTATATACTCAAATGGCCAATATAGCGCAGTTTTTAAATTACCGCCTCACCTATTTTTTTATTAAGAGTTTTTGGCTGAGCCCGGGCCAATCAACTGCTCCACTCGGGGTTTATGGTGCCATGAATAAACTGGTGGATGGTAATTGGTTGATCAGTAAATCATTATCGCTGGTCCAGTATTCGGTGCTCTCAAACCGGGAGGAAGAAACCTATGCGCAAAAACTAACCCTGGCCTTTGTTAAGTTTTCACTGATCATTACAGCCCTGATAACAGCCGCCTTAATTGTATTGCCGGGTTCGTTTTACCAATGGCTGCTGGGGGGAGAAAGCTTTTCTCAAATACCCCGCTTAATCCTGATCTTTAGTCCGGGCATCCTGGCCATGTCTGTAAATAATATCCTGGCTCATTATTTTGCCGCTAAAGGATTGCAAAAGATCAATGCAATGGTTTCACTCTTGGGCCTTGTGATAACGGTTGTGGCCGGCTTATTGCTTATTCCAGCCTATGGGCTGCCGGGTGCTGCCTATACTTCCTCCATTGCTCATACAGCCAGTACGATAATGATCATTGCCTTGTTCCTGAGCCGAACAAAGCTGCATCTTTCAGCCTTTTTGATAAGTAAGTCCGACATTACCCTTGCTAAAAACCTTGTATGGTCATTTAGAAAAAATAAATAACTGTGAGCATGGAGTTTTTAGTGCTAAGTTAATTAACTCAATCACTCAATTACTCAATCACTTAATTACTCAATTACTCAATTAAGCAGTGGGTGAAGCTGATTTTCAGCGGCTGTGATAAATTTTGTGTTTTCAGAGCGGACACTTACTTATTTTTTAAGAATTGTTCTTTACTTTTGGAAAATTGTTATTATTTTTGCGATATAATAAAGAAAGTAAAACCAATACTACAAAATTATGAAAAATCTTACGTTAATCATTATGTTAGTTGCGTTCAGTACTTCCCTGTTCGCTCAAAAAGACAAAAAGTTCATTGCTGAAAAGCAAGGAGAGCCGGAGTATATCCAGTATTTGATCAAACATGACAAAGTTATGGATCAATCTTCGGGTTCTTCTCCGGATAAGGGAGTCACAGAAAGTAAAGGCATGCAAAAGATCTCATTTGCCTCTTCGGCGAATATTTACAGCTTGATCTCTACCGATCAGTCTGCGCTTACAGCCGTACAGGATCATCAATCCATCGTGTTTTTCTCCCGTGCCGGTGGAGCATTTGGAGGTAGCGGGCATGACTTGAGGATCAGTTCAACGTCTAATATGGGAGGTACCTGGGATGAGTATATTGTGGATTCTGATGGTACGAATTTATTCCGTTATCCTTCCGGGGGAATTCTTAATTTTCCGGGAGCATCATCACTGGATGATTGTTATGCCGCTTTTTCCGGTCCGATTACCGATGGTAGTGGATGGAAATCCAATTTTCATGGTTCGATAAAGATGGATGGAACA
This sequence comes from Bacteroidales bacterium, assembly GCA_046484255.1. GTDB lineage: Bacteria > Bacteroidota > Bacteroidia > Bacteroidales > PWNQ01 > PWNQ01. The sequence continues at coordinate 1,570 of JAWOBQ010000324.1, forward strand.
ATGGAAGAAGTGATCTATGAATCCTTACCCTCCAACACTTATTTTGCTCATGCCAACGCTGACTTGCATGTTTTGGATGATTCCACCGCACATGTGGCAGGTGATAATTATGTTGGCAATGAGACTGACTATAGCTGGAATAATGGCCTGTTGGTGAATGGCAGTTACAACCCTGCTACAAATAAGTTTGAGTGGGATTCAGTAATCGAAATGCATCACAGTTTTGCGCTGAATGTAGATGGAGACCCGGCCGGTTCTGGCGCCCGGATGGCCTGGAGCCAGGATGGCAGCGTAGGTTATTATGTTTTCCGTGGACGTGATTCCGTTAACGATCCCAGAGCGTATCAGCCGGTTATTTACAAAAGTACTGACAAAGGGCAAACCTGGAACCAGGAGCCTTTCTTTAACTTCAGCTCCCTGGATTCCATTACCAATTATCTTTGGCCAACACTTGGTAATCAAAATCTTACAAAAGCCTTTTTCTCGTATCAATATGATATGACCGTAGACCATGAAGGCATGTTGCATATTTTTACATTAATACAAGGAAGTTTTTCAGATCATAATGATTCTCTGGGATATACTTTTACGAATGAGCCCAATAAGCTTTTCCACGTGTATATGACACCCGGGGGAGGCTGGGAAGCCGAATTTATTAAAGAGTTTGCTACCAAATCTGTTACTGGGGATGACCAGCAGTTTGGCATTGGAGCTGATGCAATGGGCTGGACACACCGGATCAATGCTTCCAGAACCGAAGATGGTGAAAAAGTCTTTGTGGTTTGGAGTGACACGGATACAAATCTGGTGAACATTCAAACTGCCGGCACCGGCGTTTATTATATAAATGCTGCGCCGGATATCTTTGCCTGGGGCAAAGATCTTACGGATAATACATATTACCCTGTTACAGATTTTACCAGCGGCACGCAGTTTTATGCCGATAACTTTTTCCATTATGCCTCTGATATAACTCTTAAAGATGCTGACGGGAACTTTGTTATTCCTGTAACGACTGCTGATAAGGGTTCTGACCCATTGAAGGAAGTTACCCACGAACTGCTGCTTACCGTAGGCTTTGGCCCTACTGTCGGGATTGATGATCACATCGGTGATGATCATTTTACGGTAAGTCAGAATTTCCCCAATCCCTTCCATGATCGTACCAATATTGCCGTAGAACTTAAAAAATCGGCGGAGTTATCGTTAAAAGTTTATAATATGATCGGGCAGGAAGTCCATACAGAAAATAAAGGAAAACGTAATGCAGGTGCGCACAACTTCAGGATCGCTGCGGAAAAATTAACCCCTGGGGTTTATTTTTATGAAATCCGTGCCGGTGAAGCTACCGTAACGAAAAAAATGATCGTACAATAACAGGCATTATAGCCTTCGCATTGTACTATAATTTTACCGCCACCCTTATTATCCGGGGTGGCGGTTTTTATTTATTTCTTTTATCCGGTTCCGGCCGGTTTTTACAAAAGCGGAGCCTGGAACAAAATGTTTTTCAGGCTGGGTTCAATTTTAATATGTGTTGTAAGGAGTTTGATTTTTTTCCACTGTTGTCCGGTTAAAAAAGGACAAGAAAATATAAAGCATTAAAATTCTTTATTTTGTAGTGTGTTTGTTTTTATAGAGCTCTGGTTTTGTGATTTATTATTGAGACCGGTCTAAAAACACTAAATTTATCATAGCCGCTGAAAATCAGCTTTACCCCATCCCTAAAGGGAGGCTGATTTTCATGGCTTCACCCTTTAGGGTTCGGGGTAAAAAGCCGCTAAAAAAAATGTGCCCTTTTTAGACCGGACTCATTATTTTCTGCCATAATGCCACTGTAAAGAGTTTTGTAATATCCGGGAATTTACTATTCATTACATAAAAGAAATTTCAGATATCCCTTGGGATACTTTGTGATGTACTTAGTGCTACTTTGTGGTAAAAAATAATTAACCACAAAGGAAACAAAGGGTTTTCACGAGGGCGCTCGAAGAATTTTACAAATCATTTAGAAGGGCTTCATAAAGATTAACCGGACAACAATGATTTTTTTCGAAGGATGCCTGTAAAAGTAACGCCTTTAAACTGCTTTTTTAACCTTGATGTGGTTATTTATTTTTTTGAGGAGTGCTATAAATCGTTTTCCCTTGTAAAGCAAGCATCTTCAGCTTGTTATGTAACCGTACGGAATCTGCAACAAAAAACCAGCTTGCTTTTTTTCTAATCAGCTTGCATTCGTTCGGGGATATGTATTTTTTAAAGAAACGTCCGATATTCCGGTTTTGAATATTCTTGTGTGCGGCACGTGTTTTAACTTGCAATTTATTTCCCTGGTAGTCAATAACATTTCCGTTATATACTTCATCTGTCCTTGTTTTGATGGGGAATGTACCGGCCAGTTCATCTTCTACACAATGGACAAAAGAAAGACTGCTCTCAGGTTTTTCGCCCAGCCCAAGGATTTTTCCGTTATAGTTTATAATTTTGTAAAATGGGCTGAGTTTTCCGCAAGGATATTCAGAGAGATGATGTTCATAAATTAGCTCCCGGGCATGTTTTCCAATCGCAGTTACAGCGCTTGTTGGGTGTAAGCTCCTTAAGGCCTCTTTGTTGCGCCGGGCTAATTCCGGCAGAAGCCCCATAACGGATGGCGATTTTTTAACATGATAAAGATTATCCGGATCGGTAAGGTATTCTTCGGCTCGCTGTTGAAAATGCCAGCAAGGGAATGCCAGTGTGCCTTCACTACCCACAAGTTCAAGTAGAAGGTTGATTATCTGATCGGGTGAGCAATCAACATTTAGCTTATCTATAGAACTATGAATAAATAATGTGTCGCCTTTTTTTATCCCAAGCTCTTCCGTCAAAAAATCTCTGAAAGCATCATAGCTAAAGGGTGGATAAATCGTATGTGCTAATTTGTATCCCAACGATCGGAGACGAATATAAAGATGGTTGCCAATAATTTTTTTTATCAGGTTGAATACCATATACCTATAATGGATTAGAGGTTAAGTTCGTTTTTGACATCTGTAAAAGTTCTGAAAGTCACATGGCTACCATAGTAACTTCGTGTCTTGTCTACAAAATACTTCATCATATCGAACGAATAGGCTCCCATAGATTTGGGGTGAGC
>JAWOBQ010000134.1:0-3760 GCA_046484255.1 Bacteroidales bacterium
CAGGAGGATCATGCTCTCCGGCAGTTCGGAGCCCTCTATCACCACGTTGTTGGGACATGTTCGCGGTTCTGCTGGAACAGACCGGCGAGAAGAAGGCCTGTCGCATGACCGTCGATCTTCTGGCGCTGGCGCACGACCGGGGGTGCGAGGCCGAATTGGCCGCGCAGATATCGGACATTATGGACAAACACTAAAAAGTTCACATTTGATTTTCACCGGCTTTTTACCCCGAACCCTAAAGGGTGAAGCCGCTGAAAATCAGCCACCCTTTAGGGATGGGGTAAAGCTGATCTTTAGCGGCTGTGATAAATTTTGTGTTTTTAGACCGGACTCAAAATTGCATTACGTTCAATTATTTTGTATATTGCATGCATAAAACTTAAAAACTCTCATCCCATGCAATTTGTATATTTAATCCTTTCGGTATTGCTCTTTGGAAGCTTATCAGCTCGTGACACGCTTAAGGTCACTGTTAATAATCCGGCTCCCCGGGTAAATGAGGTCGTTAAAATTCATTGTTCCCAATGGAATGAAGTGTTACAGGAAGTTTATCAATCTCCCCTGAATGATGCCGTGCAAGAGGCGATAGATGTAGCGGGAGATGAAAGAGGCGCTGATTATATGTATAATGTGTTAGGTCAGTTCAAATTTTCATCAGCCGGAACGTATACCCTTGATGCGGTACCTGTTTCGGTGAATAAAAAGGAATATGTGATCCGGGAGATCAGCCTGGAGGTTTTACCGGCGTTTCCTGCCGGAGAGGGTATGATCTTCAGGAAAGCGCAGTTTCAGGGGGAAACGTATGTATATCTGGAGTACTACGTTGAAGAAGCCTTGATGGCAGATAGCCCTTCGGAAAAAGGTTGGAGTGATTGGGACTTTAAGAAAGACATTAAAGAGAAATACTTTAAAAAACGAGGAGGAACCCATTTTTCTGCAAAAAACCAGGAGGGGAAAAAGATTAATGTAGAGCGGCTCGTCTACAAGTTGAAAGAAGAGGCTCCCACGGGGGATAAACTGGTGATCGATGAAAGCCTGATCAGCAACTTCCCTGAAGGAATCCGGCTTCAAACTGAAACTATAAACCTGGACTAACCAATGGCTAAGCTTTTCCTTCTGATTAAATGAATAATGTCGTTCTTCCGGCAATCCCGCTTAATAATAAAAAAGGGCACTGACTCCTCAGCACCCTTGTTGTAGCGGGGGCTGGATTTGAACCAACGACCTTCGGGTTATGAGCCCGACGAGCTACCACTGCTCCACCCCGCAATATATTTTTATTTCATTAACATCAAGAACAAAAAACAAGTTCAATTGTGCTGCAAAGATAATAAAAATTATTTTAAACACAAGTATTAACTAATTTCTTTTCGCATCCCACATTCATTCATTATCTTTGCACACTTATTATTCCCTGCTCATGAATATCATTTTCAGGGGCGCAAACACATTATTTTTAATGACAACACCAACACATAAAGCAGGATTTGTAAATATCATAGGCAAGCCGAATGCAGGGAAGTCCACCTTGCTGAATATCCTTGTAAGCGAGCCTCTGGCAATCGTCACCTCGAAAGCTCAGACAACGCGCCACAGGCTGTTGGGTATTGTAAATGATGACCATCACCAGATAATTTATTCGGATACTCCCGGCGTTCTGGAACCGGCCTATAAGCTGCATGAATCGATGATGAGCACAATTAATGAAGCTTTTGAAGATGCGGATGTTCTGTTGATCATTCAGGCCTCCCATGATAAGGCTATGGATGCGAACCTGCTTGAAAAGATATGCAAGAGCGAAAAGCCGGTAATTTTCCTTTTAAACAAGATTGATTTACATAAACAAGAGGAAGTGCAACAAACAATAGATTATTGGGAAGAAACGCTATCGCATGCCCATATTATTCCTGTGTCCGCCTTACATAAATTTAATACCGACAAGGTTGAAGAAACGGTGCGGCAACTTATTCCGCAATCTCCTCCTTATTATGATAAAGACACATTAACAGACAAGCCTGTACGTTTTTTCATTTCCGAGATAATCCGGGAAAAGATATTACTTCAATACCGCAAGGAGATCCCCTATTCCGTTGAGGTAGAAGTTGAGGAATTTAAAGATACGGGCCCATTGGTCCGCATACGGGCGAACATCTATATTGAACGGGAGAGCCAGCGCAAGATCATGATAGGCACACAGGGAAAGGCCATCAAAGGACTGGGGATTGATGCGCGGAAATCCATTGAAAAATTCATCGAAAAAAAGATATTTTTGGACCTCAGCATAAAAATCAGCAAAGACTGGCGCAATGACGACCAAAAGCTAAAACGCTTCGGATATACTATAGAAAAACCCTAATACGATCAATGAGCAACATAGTAGCAATAGTAGGCAGGCCGAATGTTGGCAAATCAACCCTTTTCAACCGGTTGATACGCAGGCGTGACGCCATTGTAGAATCCAGCAGCGGAGTAACACGCGACAGGCATTACGGGCATTCCGACTGGAATGGGAAAGAATTTTCAGTTATCGACACCGGCGGATATGTAGAAGGCTCAGAAGATGTTTTCGAAACAGCTATTCGTAAACAGGCCGGGTTTGCCATGGAAGAAGCCGATGTGCTTATCTTCCTTGCAGACGGAAGAGATGGACTAACGGATATGGACCGGGAAATTTTTTCCTTATTACGAAGAACCAAAAAGAAAGTCATTCTGGCGGTAAATAAAATTGATTCTGCAAAAAATTTCCATGATGCCTCGGAATTTTACGGCTTAGGAGTAGAGCAGCTTTTCCCCATTTCGGCTATAAGCGGAAGCGGAACAGGCGACTTATTAGATGAAGTGACAAAACATCTGGGCAACACCATCCCGGACGAATACGAGCACTTGCCAAAAATTGCCGTAATCGGAAGGCCCAATGCCGGAAAATCATCGCTAATCAATTTACTGACCGGTAAAGACCGCAATATTGTTACGGATATCCCCGGCACCACCCGGGATGCCCTGAACTCCCTTTACCAGGGGTACGGACAGGAATTTGTTTTTGTAGATACGGCAGGCCTCCGAAAAAAATCAAAGATCACTGACAATATAGAATTCTATTCCGTCTTAAGAGCGGTAAGAGCTGTGGAAGAAAGCGATGTATGCATTGTTATGGCAGATGCAACCCGGGGGTTTGAAGGGCAGGATAACGCCATCTTTTCACTGGCAGAAAGAAACCGGAAAGGTGTGGTTATTGCCGTCAATAAGTGGGATCTTGCCGATAAAGACCATAATACCAGCAAACATACCGAGCAATTGATCAAACGAAAAATCGCCCCCTGGAAGGATGTCCCCATCATATTTACTTCTGTGGTTGAAAAACAAAGAATCGTGAAGCTCCTGGAGGTTACAATGCATGTATATGAAAACAGGAAACGTAAGCTCCCCGCTTCCCAGTTAAATAAACATATTTTGCCAAAACTAACTGGAAATCCGCCGCCTATGCATAAAGGGAAAATTATAAACCCAAAATATATCAGTCAGTTACCAACAAAATTCCCGGCTTTTGCCGTGTTTTGTAACCTGCCCCAATATGTCAAAGACCCCTATAAACGTTTTGTAGAAAACAAGATCAGAGAGCAATTTGATTTCCAGGGCGCTCCCATGGAAATATACTTTAGGAAAAAATAATACCACATATGAAACACCCATGCCGAGGCCTTCGGTACACAGGGGGATGATTAAATGCGAGGAGGCGAACGAAGCGACTTAAGAGACTTAA
>JAWOBQ010000354.1:0-13272 GCA_046484255.1 Bacteroidales bacterium
AATCTGGAACGGATCGCTCGCTGTCCCGTTTCCGCCCGCAGTGCGCTGGAAGCTGGACGAGAACTGGTCGATCTGGAAATCGTCAGCCGAAAAGGCGGAGGCCGTGCCGGTCGTCTGCCAGTTGCCGCTGCGCAGGTCAGGATCTTATAAGAAACCCCATGGCTTTTCGCAAAGTCCACCAGATCAATTTCGGTCGAATCCGTTTCAACCGTTTTTGTTTCCAACGGTGGATAAAAATCTTTTTCCCGGAAATAAAATCCATATTCGCGCGGGGAGCCATAAATAGTTTTGACAGCCAGTATACGGTATACATACCGGGCAGTTTCGGGGTTCAAATACAGATCATAATAATTATCTTCTTGCTGATCCTCCAGAACACGCCCTGTTCTGCTACTCCCCATATTATAAGCCGCTGAAGCCAGTGTCCAGCTACCAAACCGTTCTTTGGCTTCTCGCAGATATTTACAGGCGGCAACAGTAGATTTTTCAAGATGATAACGTTCATCAACCTGGGCATTGATCTCCAACCCCAATTCCGTAGCAGTTCCTTTCATAAACTGCCAAAATCCCCTGGCTCCGGCCGGTGACACAACATTCTGCAATCCGCTTTCAATCATCGCCAGATAACGGAAATCCGCCGGCATATCATATACTGCCAATATACTGTCAATAACCGGAAAGTAGCGAAATGCCCGCTTAAACATCAACTGCGTATTGGAATGCCAATATGAATTAACCAGCAACTCCCGGTCAAGACCTTCCCTGACATCAAACCGGTCTAAAGGAACTTCCTCCCCGGCAAAATCGATTTCGTCCGGCATCCTGGCTACAAAAACCTTATAATTCCGGTGAAATGCCTGACGATAATCATCATCCGTTAAAGTGGGCTCCTGCTCAGTGGAAAATGAAAACAGATATACAAGCCCGGCTGTGAGAACCAAGAAAACGATAAAAATCAAAACCCTTTTTAGTGTCATAATACATATTTTTCGTGGTCAATAAATATAACGTAATACAAGGAACAAGTCTTTTCCGTAAAGCTGTTGTGCCCCTTGAAACCTCCGGCAATGCCCTTTAGGCTCATTATTGAGCGGAGATTAAAAACACACGTTATTCAGCAACCGCTGAAATCCCCCTCCCGTTTCCGACCGGCCTCATTATTGATTATCCCGGCTGTGCGGATACACAAAAGGAGAATCAAATATGGAAAAGCCCGGGGCATTTTTGTCTTTTTCTGATAAAACCGGATCCTTTCGTTTCCAATCTATGCATAGATCAGGATCATTCCACAAAATACTTCCCTCAGATTCCTTATTATAATACTGCGTGCACTTGTAGAAAAAAATGGTGTCCTCTTCCAGGGTAACAAAACCATGGGCAAACCCTTCCGGGATCCAAAACATTTTTTTGTTCTCCTCACTGATCTCTACAGCATGATATCTCCCGTAAGTTGGGCTCCCTTTTCGAATATCCACGGCCACATCCAACACACGCCCTTTAATGACACGAACAAGCTTGCCCTGCCCAAAAGGAGGTTTTTGAAAATGCAAGCCCCGCAAAACCCCTTCCTGGGATTTCGACTCGTTATCCTGAACAAAATTGACATTCAGCCCGGCTTTTTTTAACTTTTTCCTGTTATACGATTCGAAGAAATAACCCCGTTCATCTTTAAATATTCTTGGTTCAACAACAAATAAATCCGGTATGTTGGTTTCTTTTATTTCCATAATCCGACTGCTAAAATTAACCCATAAAAATACGAAAAAACAATCCGTAAATCAGACTTCCTAATAGATTTATTTACCAAAACAAAAATAACCCTATATAGTGTATAGGATGAGTTGGTTATGGCTTTTTAGGTTAAATAAAACCACATATTTACCTGTGAGTCCAGTCGAAAAAGGTCACCGTCGGCCGTCCCTTGCTGATGCAATAGTATGAATAAAAATGAGTATAATTGAATCTTAAATCAAAAATGGTAATACGATAAAGAGTAAGCTATCATCTTACACATTGGCCCTTGGGTATTGATTAGGTCAATTAGCAATCATTCCGGGAAGGAAGTGCCATTTTATTCAGCAGCAAGAAGCATTAGTATCCGGGATCAGAGGTGGATCACTTCATCATTCGCTGCAGCAGCAGCTTCCATGATTGCTTCCGATAATGTAGGGTGTGGATGGACGGCTTTTATGATCTCATGCATAGTAGTTTCCAGTTTTCTGGCTACAACCGCCTCTGCGATCATTTCCGTTACATTTTCTCCTACCATGTGTGCTCCCAGCCACTCTCCATATTTAGCATCAAAAATAACTTTTACAGATCCTTCGGCATTTCCGGCAGCTTTTGCCTTTCCGGAAGCCGTAAAAGGGAATTTTCCCACTTTAATATTATACCCCGCCTCTTTCGCTTGTTTTTCAGTATATCCTACAGATGCGACCTCCGGTACAGTATAAGTACATCCCGGAATATTATTGTAGTCCATGGGTTCAGGAGCCTGCCCCGCGATTTTTTCCACACAGATTATCCCCTCATGAGATGCCACATGTGCCAGAGCCGGCCCCGGAATAACATCGCCTATGGCATAATAGCCCTCCACATTTGTTCGATAAAACTCATCCACTGTAATTTTATCGTTTTCTACTTTAATGCCCACATCTTCCAGCCCGATGTCTTCAATATTCGAAGAAACTCCCACAGCAGAAAGCACAATATCGGCCTGTACCTCTTCTTCTTTCTTTTTCGTTTTGATCTGTACTTTACATTTTTTTCCAGCGGTATCCACTCCTGTAACTTCAGCGGAAGTCATCACTTTCATTTTTCGTTTTTTAAAGGAACGCGCCAATTGTTTCGAACTGTCCTCATCTTCAAGCGGCAAAATATTCGGCAGGTATTCCACTAATGTAACTTTGGTACCTATGGAATGATAGAAATGCGCAAATTCAGCACCTATGGCTCCCGAACCCACCACAACCATAGACTCCGGTTGCTTTTTCAGCGACATGGCTTCCCGGTAACCAATGATCTTTTTGCCATCCTGCTTGAGTCCCGGCAACTCTTTTGAGCGTGCTCCTGTGGCAATGATGATATGCTCCGCCTCATAATCCTTCTTTTCCCCTTCTTTATCAGTTACTTCAACCTTCTTGCCGGGTTTTACACGGGCATATCCCATAATCTGCTCCACTTTATTTTTCTTCAGCAAAAACTGTACGCCTTTACTCATCTCGCCTGCAACTCCGCGGCTACGATCTATCATAGATTTAAAATCTGGCTTGATATCCCCCTTGATCGTAATCCCATAATCCGCAGAATGAGAAATATAATTATATACCTGCGCACTCTTTAGCAAGGCTTTCGTGGGTATACATCCCCAGTTAAGGCAAATACCGCCAACGGCTTCTTTTTCAATAACGGCTGTTTTAAATCCTAACTGAGCCGCACGTATAGCGGCAACATATCCCCCGGGACCACTACCTGCTACAATAACGTCATACTTCATAGGTCTTGATTTTTTAAAATACTTATATTTAGCTTATTCTATTTCCCCAACTTTGTATTTCCCTAGAATTTTATATCGCGTTCCATTTCAAACCATCCCTCCGGCCCAAAAGCTTTTCTGAGTCCGCTCTGAAAACACAAAATTTATTACACCCGCTGAAGATCACCTTTCCTCATTCCAAAAGAATGGTTGATCTGCAGCGCTTACCTTTAAGGCAAGAGGGTAAAAATCGCTAATGATCAAATGCTTCATTTTTGTACCGGAGGCTTTCCTTCAACTGTAAAAACACCATTTCCTTTATCCTGCCATCACGATATTTGTACAGAAGTCTTTAACAATACAAGCGGTAAAAAGTTGCGCCGGAAATAAATTCTATTCTTCTGAAGGTTGATATTGAACAGACCCGCACTGCGCAAATTTTTGCCCGGCATTCAAAGAAAAACGATATCCTCTGATAAATTCGCCCAGCAAATTATGAAACCGCTGTTTCTTTTTATCACTTAAGTTGCCCGATCGAAACATATATAAAAAATAATCGATCTGACCTTCCTCATTGAAATATACTCGCTGAAAAACAGCAGTAGGTTCATGCCAGTTAAAATCATTTTCTTCTAAAAAATTTCCAAATTCTTGTAATAATTCCTGCCAGGCAGAAAAATACTCATTTTGATTTTCAAACACTTCCAGCTGAGTCCCGTCTTCATAAAGGCTATCCAATTCCTTCATTAGCCCTTGTTCCCTGGCCTCCTGAAACGAAACGGCTTCCTGTCCATATGCAGAGAAACAGCAAATTATTCCAAGACATACAACTATTCTTTTCATGCGTTGAAAGCTTTATATATTCTTTTTATTCACTGATTTATGTTTTTTGCGTTTTTCCTGAATCCCGGATCTGTTGAATGGTTTCTCAATTCAATTTTTGTACATCCTCTTGTGTGTCAAAATCCTGTTATTGGCGTTTCATCTATAAGTCCGGTTTAAAAAGGTCACAGTTTAATTTTCAGCGGCTTTTAGCCCCGAGCCCTAAAGTGTGAACCCGCTGAAAATCAGCCAATTTTTAGGGGGGGGGTACGGCAAAGTTGATTATTTAGGGCTGTGATAAATTTTGTGTTTTTAGTCGGGTCTCATCTATAACAATTATAGTAAAAATATATCTATAGCTTGTTTAATGTTCTTCTCCTGCAAGTTTAATAAAGCCGGCTTTAATAAATTCCCTGTTCAATCTGGCTATATGAGCCAGGCTTATCCCTTTCGGGCATTCTGCTTCACAGGCACCTGTATTGGTACATGATCCAAACCCCAGCTCATCCATTTTGCCGAGCATATCCCAGGCTCTTCGCACGGCTTCCGGTCTTCCCTGAGGCAACAGTGCATATTGAGACACTTTAGCGGCCACAAAAAGCATTGCAGAGGAGTTTTTACAAGCGGCCACGCAAGCGCCACAGCCTATACATGCTGCAGCTTCAAAAGCTTCATCAGCTTTTATCTTAGAGACCGGAAAATTATTGGCATCCTGAGCATTGCCCACATCCATATGGACAAAGCCACCGGCTTCCATAATCTTCTCAAAAGCCTGGCGGTCGACTACCAGGTCTTTGATCACCGGAAATGAACTGGCACGCCAGGGCTCTACCACGATGGTCTCTCCATCCTGAAAGGCCTTCATGTTTAACTGGCAGGTGGTCGTTTCCTGGCCGGGTCCGTGGGGCCTGCCATTGATCATCATAGAACAGCATCCGCAAATACCCTCACGACAATCATGTTCAAAAGCCACCGGATCTTTATCCTCTTCAATGAGTTGTTCATTTAAGGCATCCAGCATCTCTAAAAAGGTCATATCCTGAGAAGCGCTCTTGAGCCTGTACTCCTCAAACCTTCCTTTATCTTTAGGGCTATCCTGCCGCCATATTTTTAATGTTATGTCCATAGTTGAGATCCTTTTAAAAACTTTTATCAAACCAAATATTTACTTAGTGTCTGTCCATAAAGTCCCATTTACTGCGTTACGCTTGCCCCGATAAAAACGGGGCAAGCCTTGATCCCGAACATTATGGATCAGACACCCGACTTAATAGACCGGCTCTACTTATAACTCCGTTGGGCCATTTCTACAAACTCAAACTTCAGTTTCTCTTTGTGCAGTGTTGGTTCTTGCTTATCGCCTTTGTATTCCCAGGCGGCTACATACGAAAAATCCGTATCATTACGCAAGGTTTCCCCCTCTTCCGTTTGGTATTCTTCGCGGAAATGCGCCCCGCAAGATTCTTTCCTTTCCATGGCGTCACGCAACATCAGCCGGCAGATCTCAAAAGAAGCAGCCAGGCGCAAAGCTTTCTCCAGCGGCTGATTCATACTGTCCTGCCGCCCGGTGATCTTAAGATCCTTATAAAACCGTTCTTCCAGTTCATTGACTTTCTTCAGGCCTTCCTTCATTTTTTCTTCATTTCTGGACATTCCGGCATGATCCCACATAATATTGCCTAATTCTTTATGAAATGCCAGCGCCGAAGTATTGCCCTTAATATTCATCAAACGTTCTATTCGTTCACGGGCGTCTTTTTCCGCATTTTCAAACTCCGGGTCTTTCTCGTCCAGCTTCTTGCTCTTAATTTCATCCGCCAGATAATTACCGATCGTATAGGGCAGGATAAAATAACCATCTCCGGAGCCCTGCATTAAAGAGCTGGCTCCCAAACGGTTTGCCCCATGGTCGGAAAAATTGGCTTCGCCGATAGCAAACAAGCCGGGAATGGTCGTCATCAGGTTATAATCCACCCACAACCCTCCCATGGTGTAGTGTCCGGCCGGGTATATTTTCATGGGGTTGCGATACGGATCCTCACCCGTAATTTTATTATAGAGATCAAAGAGGGTTCCGTATTTATTTTTAATTGTTTTTATTCCCTGAGCTTTTATCGCATCTGCAAAATCAAGATAGACGGCATATCCTGTTTCTCCGACTCCATAGCCTGCATCGCAACGTTCTTTGGCGGCTCTGGATGCAATATCGCGGGGCACCAGATTTCCAAAGGCAGGATATCTGCGTTCCAGGTAATAATCCCTGTCTTCTGCCGGTATTTCATTAGGTGGGCGTTTATCCTCTTTCTTTTTGGGGACCCAAACCCTTCCATCGTTACGTAAAGATTCGGACATCAGGGTTAGTTTAGACTGATATTGGTTAAGCTGAGGGATACAGGAAGGATGGATCTGGATAAAGCTGGGGTTAGCAAAAAATGCACCTTTTTTATAGGCCGCATAGGCTGCAGCACCGCTAGAATTCACTGCCAGGGTAGAGAGGAAATAAATGGTTCCGTAACCTCCTGTAGCCAGGACCACGGCATGGGCTGAATAACGTTCCATTTCCCCGGTTACCAGATTACGGCATACAATTCCTCTTGCTTTACCTTCTTTCACAACGATCTCAAGCATCTGCCGTCTTTCATACATGGTAACCTTGCCTCGGGCTAGCTGTCTTTTCAGGGCAGAATAGGAGCCCAGCAATACCTGTTGGCCTGTTTGGCCGGAAGCATAAAATGTACGGGAAACCTGCACTCCTCCAAAAGAGCGGGTGGTAAGTAAGCCTCCATATTCACGTGCAAAAGGGACTCCCTGTGCTGTAAGCTGGTCGATGATGGCATTACTCACTTCGGCTGCCCGGTATACATTGGCTTCACGAGCACGAAAGTCTCCTCCTTTTATCATATCATAGAACAACCTGAAATTGGAGTCATTATCATTACGATAATTCTTTGCCGCATTAATCCCTCCCTGAGCAGCCACAGAATGTGCCCTGCGCGGGGAATCCTGGTAACAAAACACTTTTACATTATAGCCCAGTTCTCCCAGGCTGGCGGCTGCGGCAGCTCCTGCTACGCCTGTTCCCACCATAATAATATCCAGCTTTTTTTTGTTGGCAGGGCTTACAAGCTTTAAAGAGTTCTTATGCTTAGTCCATTTCTCTTCAAGCGGCCCTTCCGGAATTTTTGAATCTAATATCGTCATTATTGAGGGTGTTTTCAGGTTAAACCATTGATTGGATAAGTACAAACACCGGTATAAAAGCAAACCCACCGGCAAAGATAATACTAACAATTACTCCGATTATACTAAGAATATGCCGCCATTTCCGGTTACTCCAGCCCAGCGACTGAAAAGCCGACCAGACTCCGTGATACAGATGCAATCCCAGGGCCAGCGCACCAATAACATAAATAAGCACCGACCACTTCCATCCGATAAATAATCCGGTAACCAGGGCATAGGCATTCTCTACATCGCCGCCCAATCCTGTTACTTCTTCCAGTGCCGGATCTCCGGAAACTTTCATCTTCCAGAAAAAATTGATCAGGTGAATAATCAAAAACACCAGTATCAAAGTTCCCAGAATATACATATTACGGGACGGCCATGAACTGGCTGCTGAAGCATCCCGTTTTTGATAGCGGCCAAATCCGGTATAATTCACCTCCCGTTTCCTTTGATTTTGCAAAGTAATTATTGAAGCTACCACTATATGTAAGATCAAGCCTATGGCCAAAATAGGCTCTATCACGATGATAGCAGGGTTAGTCGCCATAAAATGGGCTCCCCGGTTAAACAATTCCCCGGAACTGTCGAAAACGATCAGGGAATTCACTCCCAGATGCACCATTAAAAAGAGTATCAGGAAAAGTCCGGTGATACTCATTAAAAATTTTTTTCCAATAGAAGATAAAAAGAAATTGCTCATACGCTTTTAACAATTAATTATTGGTTCGACCATATATTTATTGTGCCCAGGCTTTTCTGCCTTCGACATACAGATCATTGCCCTGGCAATCATTGATGACGATCAGTGGCATATCTTTAACTTCCAGCCGCCTCACTGCTTCGGTGCCCAGTTCTTCAAAAGCGATCACCTCAGCTTTTTTGATCGTTTTGGCTAACAAGGCAGCAGCACCGCCCGTTGCCCCAAAATAAACGGCACAATGCTTTTTAAGCCCTTCAATAACCGGCTCTGAGCGCGCGCCCTTGCCAATCATTCCTTTCATACCGGCGTTCAACAGCTTTTCTACGAAGGGATCCATCCGATAGCTGGTCGTAGGCCCTGCCGCACCAATAACTTGCCCCGGCTGAGCAGGTGTAGGCCCGACATAATAAATAATGCTGCCGTGGATATCAAAAGGCAAGGCTTTATTATCTGCCAGTAAATCCACAAGCTTCTTATGAGCAGCATCACGGGCAGTATAAATAATGCCGGAGAGAAGTATCTCATCGCCGATCTTTAAATCTTTTACCTTTTCATCAGTTAAAGGCGTTGTTAATTGTTTTCTCATAGCACATCCCTGATTATATGGTTCTTGTTTTCACCCTGGCTGCATGACACTGAATATTCACGGCTACGGGAAATGTAGCGATATGCCTGGGGTATTCTTCGATAAACAGCTCCAGTGAAGTCGTGTTCCCGCCTAATCCGGCCGGCCCTATTCCTAATTTATTGATCTCTTCCAGCCATTCACGCTCCCATTGCGCCAGCTTCGGATTTGCATTTCGTTGGCCCATACCCCTGGAAATAGCCTTTTTGGCCAGCCAGGCCACATGGTCAAATGTACCTCCCACACCTACACCTATCACCGTAGGAGGACAAGGATTACCCCCCGCCTGGGATACCGTATCTATCACAAATTGCCTGATCCCCTCAACCCCGTCTGCAGGCTTCATCATCTTTAAACGACTCATGTTCTCTGAGCCTCCCCCCTTGGGAAGCAAGGTGATCTTGACCTTATCGCCCGGAACAATATGCGTATGAAGGATCGCAGGCGTATTGTCTCCACTGTTCTTTGGATCTGTAATGGGATTATTAATAATGGACTTGCGTAAATACCCTTCAACATATCCCGTAGAAACTCCCTTATTTATAGCTTCATTAAGGTCTCCGCCCGTAAAATGAACATCCTGCCCCACATCCAAATATACTACCGTAAACCCTGTATCCTGGCAGATCGGCGTTTTATCCTCCCGGGCAATCTCAATATTCTCAAGCAATTGACTTAAAACAGCCTTGCCTACAGGTGAATCCTCTTGCTCATGGGAGCTCTGAAGAACCGCTATTAAGTCATCATTGGCTATAGTACTCGCCTCTATTGAAAGATCATGGATGACTTTTGTTATTTCCGCAACATCAATTTCCCTCATAACAATTGTAGATTAGGTTCAATTAGCAATTATTAAATAAAAGATTATCAATCTTATGAATTGAAATATAGTGCAAATGCTAATGCATTTTCCTTTTATCACCTGTTTACCAGGGCTCTTGATGTGCCAGATATAGATCAGTGCAGTATGGTTTGGTTAAACTATTTTGCAGTTCCTTCTTCTTCTTGTTTACAGGGCCAGGTTTCTTTTACATCCATGAACTGGCAAATGTAAAAATTTTTTTCCACTAAACAAAAAATTCCTGGCCATATTAAAAGATGAGTCTGGTCTAAAAACACAAAATTTATTACCCCCCGATGAAAATCAGCTTTGCCTTACCCCTGAAGAGGATACTGACTTTCAGCGACTTCACTTTTTAGGGGAGGGGCATAAAGCCGCTGAAAATTAAATGTGAACTATTTAAGCCGGAATCAAAATAAATTTATACTTTTGACTTTGTCAAATCATCAGGTATTTTAAAAATAGATTTTCTTATGACAAAAAACATTATCTTTTTTTTATTGAGCTGCCTGGCATTTACCTCCCTGCAGGCACAGATCAAATTATCCGATAAATTGCCTTTTGACCCGGGCTTCCGGACAGGCACCCTGGATAACGGGATGAAGTATTATATCCGGAATAATCAAAAGCCCAAAGAAAGGGCGGAATTTTGGTTATTAGTACATGCAGGTTCCATGCAAGAAAAACCCGACCAAAATGGATTGGCGCATTATGTGGAGCACATGGCTTTCAATGGGACGGAGAATTTCCCGGATAAAGCTATAATAGACTTTTTGCAAAGTATCGGAATGAATTTTGGCCCTGATATCAATGCATGGACCAGTTATAATGAAACGGTGTATACCCTTACCAATGTTCCCGTAAAAGACGATGCCTATATTGATACATCCATGCATATTTTGAAAGACTGGGCAACCCATGTAGCCTTTCTGGATGAAGAAATAGAGCTGGAAAGGGGAGTAATCCGGGAGGAGTGGAGAAGCAGGAACTCCTCTTTTTCACGCATTCAGGACAGCCTGAACAGTATCCTGTACAATGGTTCCAGATATGCTGATCATAATATCATCGGCGATTTGGATGTTATTAATAATGCGCCTCCCGGCCGTTTACGGGATTTTTACAACAGCTGGTACCGGCCGGATTTGCAGGCAATTGTAGCTGTAGGCGATTTTAACGCAGATGAAGTAGAGCAAAAGATAAAGCAAATATTCGGAAAACTGAAAAACCCGGAGAACGCACAGCCACGGGGAAAACAAAATATCCCTGACCATGAGGATACACAATATTCCATTCTCACAGACAAAGAAGCAAGCAGTCTGCGGCTTACGATGTACTATAAACAGGAACCCATTGATCCCACGCGCACATATGGAGAACGCTATAAGTCATTGGTCCGCAGCCTGGGGTTCTCTATGTTAAATGAACGTATTTCCGAGCGGAATCAGGAAGAAGGCTCCCCTATGAGATACGGCAGATGGTACTATACAAACATTAAACCGGAAAAATCGGCGCTTGTAATGTCCGCCAGTACAAGAGAAGGAAGAGTGGAGAATGCCATGACGATCCTGCAGGAAGAAATGCACAGGGCTCGACAGTATGGATTTACCACAGAAGAACTCGATGAGGCGAAAAAAGTATTGATGCGAAGAGCCGAAAACAGGGTAAAGGAAAAAGACAAACAAAAAAACAGGAGATTATGTTTTTCCGCCAGATACGCTTTTACAAGGAATAGTATTATTATGTCACCGGAGGATCTTTACGCCTTTTATAAAACATTTTTAGATGATATAAGCCTTCAGGAGATCCAGGATGCTTTAAAAAAACTCATGACAAAGCATAACCGAGTGGTTACCCTTTCCGGCCCGGACTCAGCCGAATTACCTTCAGAAGACATCCTTGCCGGAACGATCCGGGAAGCCGAAGCGAAAAAATATGAACCCTATCAAATGGAAGAAAGTATAGAGGATCTTCTCGCGGAAACACCCTTGCCCGGAAGCATCACCAAAATGGAAAAAATAAAAGAACCCGAATGTGAAAAATGGACGCTTTCCAACGGAATGGAAGTGTATATAAAATTTGCAGACTTCAAGCAAGACCAGTTCAACTATAGATTCTGTTCTGATGGAGGAACCTCACTGTATAATGCAGACCAAAATGCAGCTATACAAGTAGCCGTTGGGGCTGCTTCAGAAAGTGGCCTGGGAGATGCAACAAATATCCAGTTGAAGAGATACTTAAAAGGGAAACAAATTTACAGCGGCCTATATACCTCTATGTATCAACAAAATATCATGGGTATGGCCAGGATCGGATATCTTGAAGATAACTTCAAGCGCTTTCACCTGCTGTTCACCCAACCGCGTGTGGATAAAGAAGGTTATAACACTTATATGGCCGGGCGTGAAACTTTTTACAAAAACCGGCATAAAAATCCCAGATCGGTAATCCGTGACAGCATGCAACAAATAAATTACAACTATCATCCCCGTATGAAAGCTCTTGACTGGGAAGACTATAAGGCTGTAGGATACAGCCCTGAACTGATGGATCTGTTTAAGGAGCGCTATAACAACCCCGGCAAATTTCGTTTGTTTTTAGCAGGCAATTTCGAGCGGGAACCCCTGAAAAATGCCCTGGAAACCTATCTGGCTTCAATTCCCGGCAACAGTGAAAAGGAAAACTATAAAGACAGGGGTGTACGTCTGGCTAAAAAGCCAGTGGAAAAGACCATTTATATCCCGATGGTCACCCCGAAAGCTACTGTAAATATTGAATATCAGGGAATAGCTGAAAAAAACACCCGTAATGAAACCCTGTTCAGGACGATCTCAGCAATTCTTGATCGCCGTTTTACAGAAACCGTACGCGAAGATGAGGGAGGAACATATGGTGTAAGAACCAGTGGGTGGATCAGCTCCGATCCCGTGGAAGAATACCGGTATATGATAAGGTTTGAATGTGACCCGGAACGCGTAGAAGAACTTAAAACAGTAGCTTATAAAGAAATTGAAAGACTATGCCAGGGCGAAACCGATGAAAAATATCTGGAAGAATACCGCAAAGCATATAGCAAAAAACGCAGCGAAGCCCTGGAAAATTATGGGACATGGCTGTCCAGAATGCAATCATTTGCTGAAAAAGAACCGTATTCCTATTCCGCTGAAATGGACGAGCTGGTTACCACGATCACCATGGAGGAAGTTATTGAGTTTGCCGGAAAAATATTTGACGATCAACGAAAAATTGACGTTGTTTTCCTTCCGGAAGAAGTTAAAGAGAAAGAAAATGTAAATTGAGTCCGGTCTAAAAACACTAAATGTATCCAAGCCGGTGAAAATCAGCTTTACCCCATCCCTAAAGGGAAACTGATTTTCAGCGGCTTCACCCTTTAGGGTTCGGGGTAAAAAGCCGGTGAAAATCAAATGTGACCTTTTTAGACCGGACTCATTGTTAAATGATAAAACCCCAAATGCATCCGCCTGAATAACTCAAAATTTATCACTCCCGCTGAAAATCAAATTTGCCCTTTTTAGAATGGACTCAATAATCGAAATGCAATATCGAAACAGAATCGATCAACG